>JAHFDY010000056.1 GCA_023248735.1 Myxococcales bacterium | reverse complement strand
ATGGACCGGAACCGGTACATATGGGCTGGAACGGCGCTCGCAGCTGCATCTCTCGTTCGCTACGAAGCTTGGGCCGTGATCGCAACAACCACAACATGGCTGCTCATTGAGTGGATGACGCCAGCGATGGCCACGAAAGCGAACCGTCCACCAAGACCTTGGTTCGTCCTCTTCATGGCGACATCGGCCGTTGCATTTTGGGCCATCTTGAGGTGGCCGGCAGACGGCAAGTGGTTTGCGTTTCTCAATCAGACGCGCGCTTTTGCGAACGATGCCATCGGGGCGTCGAGTTCCTTTAGCGTCGGCGCGCTGCAAGTCGTCACTGACGTTGCGCACTATACCGTCCACACACCTTGGCGCATGATGGGGCCGCTGGTCTTGATCGCGCCTTTCGGTGTGATGCGCGTATTCCGAGCGCACGGACCATGGTTCTTCGGCGTTTCGCTTGGCTGTTTGGGGTTCATCACACTCAGCTGGATCACGCGTAGTTCATTGGGTCTCGACCGACACTTCTTCGTCGTTGTCCCGCTCTATGCAGCGCTGATCGCGCACGGCATCGAAGCGATTGTCGACCTGACGAACGACATGGTGCGACGAGTCACCGGCGAATCACCAGCGCGCGCCCTGGGCAACGTAACGTTCGCTGCACTTGCTATCGCATGCGCGACGATTCAGACACCGATCCTCGAAGCATGGATGCACGAATGGGGTGGCGCGCTCGAGCACGGCCTACCAGCACGTCGTGCAACGGCACTCTTCCTCGATCGCGAACTTGGCAGAGGCCCCGTGCCACTCATTTTTTGTGATGAGGCCACAGTCGAACTTCTAACGCACCTTGATCGAACGGCGTTCGATCGACGTCAACTCGACGATGCAAGAACGCTGCGCGTTATTCGAAGAGCCCAAGAGAGAGGGCGCACGATTTACGTCGCAACGTGGATGAGCAAGCTCTCGAAACTCCCTGATATGGGTAAGATTATTTACCAATCGCCCGGGGCAACGGAAACGAGTGGGCTCGGCGTCTTACGCATTGACGGACCGATCCCTTAGTCGTTCTGCATCAAACCCCGAATGTAACCATTTTCGAGCAATTTCACGCCGCGCGCGGCGGGCACTTTGGGCAGGCCGGGCATGGTCATCATGTCGCCCGTGAGCGGGACGATAAATCCAGCGCCGGCCGACAGGCGGACTTCGCGAACATTGACAACAAAGTCCGTCGGTCGGCCAAATCGTGCCGGATCATCGGACAGCGATAGCTGCGTCTTCGCCATGCAAACGGGCAACGACGCGTATCCCAGTTCGTCAATTCGCTTGATGTCCTTCTGTGACGTACCGCCAAACGCAACTTCGCGCGCGCCGTAGATCGTCCTCGCAATGTGACGTATCTTTGCCTCCGGTGCTTCTGCGAGGTCATAGACGTAGCGAGGCGATGGTGGCGCAACGTCGGTCGCATCCACCACGTCGCTCACCACGCGTGCAAGATCAAGAGCGCCTTCGCCTCCCTTGCCAAACCCTTCGCTCTTTGCGACCCGGACACCAAACTTCGACGCAGCGCGCTCGACTAACGCAAGCTCACCGTCGATATCGTGAGGAAAGACATTGATCGCGACGATCGCAGGGAAGCCATAGAATCGGGCGTTCTCGAGGTGCTTCTCGAGATGCGCGAGACCGGCCTCAAGCGCCGAAGCGTTTGGCTGACTCGCCTCCTTCACGGGTACCCCGCCGTGCATCTTGAGCGCTCGAAGTGTGGCAACGAGGACAAGCGCACGAGGCCAGATGCCCGCGGTTCTGCACTTGATGTTCAAGAACTTTTCGCCGCCGAGGTCGAATCCGAATCCCGCCTCTGTCACCGCGTAATCGCCCAAGTTCATCGCAAGCTCAGTCGCGAGCACACTGTTACAACCATGCGCAATGTTGCCGAATGGCCCGGCGTGAACAATGGCCGGCCCTCCCTCCGCGGTCTGCACCAGGTTGGGCTTCAGCGCATCCCGCAAGAGGGCCGTCATCGCGGACGCAGCGCCAATGTCGCTCGCGGTGATCGCCCTTCCTTCGTAACTCGTTCCGATCACAATACGAGAGAGCCTCGCTTCCAGATCTTCGTAGCTCGTGGCGAGGGAGAGAATCGCCATGACTTCGCTCGCAGCCGTAATATCGAAACGCTCTTCGCGAGGCACGCCGTTGGCTTTCCCGCCAAGTCCGATCGTGCACCTGCGGAGGAACCGATCATTCATATCGAGCGCGCGCCCCCACGTAATTTGACGCGGATCGAGCTCTCCTTTTTCGGCAAACTTGTCACGAAAGTAGCAAGCGTTATCGATAAGCGTGCTCAGCAAATTGTGCGCGGTTGTGATCGCGTGGATGTCGCCCGTGAAGTGCAAATTGATGTCGTCGGTGGGCACAAGCGACGCCTTACCTCCGCCAGTCCCGCCCCCCTTGACCCCGAAAACCGGTCCGAGCGAAGGCTCACGCAATGCAAGCACGACGTTCTTTCCCAACCGTCGCATGCCCATCGCGAGCGAAATGGACGTGGTCGTTTTCCCTTCGCCAGCCGGCGTCGGATTGATCGCCGATACGAGAATGAGCCGCCCCTTTGCGCGCGCCGGTGTTCGTAACGCTGCAAGATCAATTTTGGCCTTACCGCGCCCGTAGGGTTCTACGTGAGCGGCGGAGAGGCCGAGGTCGCGAGCGACTTCGTCGATGGGGCGAGGCGTATAGGACGGCATGTCGGCTACGCTAGCGAATTCGTTACACGGCGCTAGCTCAGACTGCCGTAGGCGGAGTCGGGGAGGCCGGATTCGAACCGACGACATCCAGGTCCCAAACCTGGCGCTCTACCAGACTGAGCTACTCCCCGCGAGGGCCGCGACCTTAGCACGATCGTTGAAACGATCGCCCAAAATTGAGACCCTCAATCGATTCAGGCGGTGACGGGACGTGCGCGCAGGGCCTCGAACGATTGGACAACGCCGAGCGGCGACGCACGCAATGCGACGTAGAGATGCTCGCGATCCGTCTCGATCGCACGGATGCCGAGCACCGGGGTGATGACGGCAAGCGCCTTGCGCAACATCGCATTGCTGGCAAGCGCTGGCACCTTCAGCAGATCGACCACAATGCGTTCGCCCTCTGCCTCAAGAATAAAGGGAGGACGATTCGGAAGAAACTTGAGGAGGTTGCCCGGCTTGCTGAGGTCGAGCGCACCGGACTTAATCAACATTGCGATCGGTGCATCGCTCTCGGCGAGGAGGGCGAGTTTCACGTTGCTCACGATAAGGGTGAGCAAGATTGTGTCGCTTGCCATATCGACACGCTCGATGCGAATCGCAGCGCTGGCCCGAAGCGGCGTGCCCATTGCATCAACGGTCGCCCCCAATTGTAAGGCAGGTGGAACACTCTCAATCTGGATCTCCTTCGGCGCCTTGCGAGGCATCGGTAGCTCGCCGCTCAGCCAACGCAAGCCGTCGAGCGGCACGCCGAACTTCAGCTGGAGTGCATTGACCAGCGCGAGGAGGATCTCCTCAGGATGCGATTTCAGGTAACCCAAAGCGAACTGAATCGCACGGCGCCGATCGAGCATCGAGCGATCGTATCAGCGCCCGTTGCCCCTGGGAACGTTCCCGTAGGCGCGCCAGAGTGGCCGGTCGCCTTGACCACAGCCGCATACGAAGCCCGCCGTGGACAAAATAGCACTGAGCGTCATGTCAAGGCATTCGTTAGGACGTTACGACTTCGTAATAACCATGTAATCTCAGCGTTGCGTGGATTTCGACATCGTAGAGGCGACAACCGACGACGAATTCGCTGAGGCGGGCATACTCGGCGTGCGTCTTGTGCGGTTTCATCATGCACTCGATCCCGGGCGTTTTACGCTCTGCGAGGGCGGCGAGGCGGCATATGCCGAAACGCTGAAGGCATCCATCACCACGCTCACAAGTTCGATCGTGCTACTCGCACGCGACCGGACCGATCGACGATCCCTCGGGTATCTCTATGGCCAGCTACAAGAGGCCGAATTTGACGCGACGATCGGCGCATGCGGGCATCTGCACGAGCTGTATGTTGGCGACGAAGCGCGGCACCGCGGCGTAGGGAAGGCCCTTCTTGGCGCCTTTCTCAGCCGTGCACGGATAATCGGATCGCGGCGGATCGTCGTGATGGTGGCGAGTGCAAATATCGCCGCTCAAGATCTATTTTCGCTAGGCGGGTTTGCTCCCACGATGCTCGAAATGATTTGCGAGTTCCTCTAGTCCCTTGACCAGCTGCGAGGCTCCTGCCTCTGGCGAGCGTAGCGAGACAGGAGCGAAGCGATAGGCTGGAGCGACCAAAGGGAGAGCAGCGAGCGCATTGTTCAATGCGCCTCGGTCAAGGGACTAAACGACCGCGGCAAATGTTGGCGCTCAGCGCCTACCCCAAAAAAAACGCCCCAGGCTCCCACAGGGAAACCCAGAGCGTTTCATCTCACAGCGGCGACGCTTAACCGTCTACCTACCTGGGAGAGTCGGTGGGCTGCTCGGCTCGGAAAGCCTGCTCGCCCCGTCGCTCTTTAGGCTTTCAAGACCATGTCTTTCAAGGCCTTAAGCGGCGTTGCGCGGACCTTCTTGCTCGCTGGCTTTGGTGGCGCCATCATCTTCTCGCCCGTTGCTGGGTTGCGGATTTCGCGCGCGGGCTGAGCTGGGCGCTTGACTGTCTTCAGCTTGAGCAAGCCTGGGATCACAAACTCGCCAGGACCGCGCGAGCCGAGTTGCTTCTTGATGAGCTCGGTGAGGCTGTCGAACATGCGGTTGACGCTCTTCTTGTCGATCTCCGATTGCTCAGCAAGATCGTTGATCACTTGGGCCTTGGTCATTCTCTTTGCAGCTGCCATTTGGAACTTCCTCCTGTCGAAGGGCGGACAGAATTTTCACTGTCAATATAGGAATTGGAACCCGAACATTTGAGCGTTCTTCGCGCGATCTTTGGCAAAACTGGGACCGAAATTACTCCGCATGTTGGGTCGGTATTGGCTCAACATCGGTTTCGGTCTCAGTCGCACGTCTGAAGCACTAGAGAGCACGTTTGATCGAGCACCGCATCACCACGCATGAAACACGGGGCGCGGCGGCTGCACAGATGGGTAACAACTTCGTTTTGCACCCGCAAGCGAAAAAAGGAGGGTTTCGTCGAAGTGCGTTCGTTTTGTCCCGCGATTTACGGCGCAACGCGGCGCGTCTCCTACATGGAGCCTACTTTTTGGGCACGGTCGCACGCTTGCGCGTGCCGTTAGTCTTTCCCTTCTCCATTCGCGATACCTCGCTTGCGCGCACAAGCTTGTCGGTCGCAGCCCGCATTCGCTTATCCTTTGCAACTGTATCGTGATCCCAACCGAGCAGATGCAGAAGACCATGGGCGAGAAGCATGACGACTTCACCCAGCGTATCGTGGCCTTTCTCCCGGGCCTGGCGTGCGGCCGTTGGTACGCTAATGATGACGTCGCCTAACAAATTGCCCGCGAGCGACGAAAATTCCCCTTCGCGAATTGCGAACGCAAGTACGTCTGTCGCGCGGTCTTTGTGACGATAATCACGATTGAGAATACGGATTTGTTCGTCGGTCGTTAGAACGATTGAGAGTTCGTCACTTTCGCGTTTGAGTGTACGCAACATCGCCTCGGCGCGGCGCACAATTTCACGTCGCGCCACGCCACGAAAGCGACCTTGTTCGACGACAATTGAGACAGGCACGACGATCAAATTGGTAAAGGATATTGCCGACTTCGGTGGCCGGGTGGCTACTTTGCCTTCTCGAGTGACTTCTTGTGATCGGCCAAAAATTGAGCCAGTCCGGAATCCGTGAGCGGATGTTTGATCAGCTGCTTGATCACGGACAGCGGAAGCGTTCCACAGTGCGAGCCTGCACGTGCGGCTTGGACCACATGGTACGGACTGCGAATGCTGGCGGTGAGCACTTGGGTGGCGAAGCCGTAGTTCTCATAAATGAGAACGATGTCTTCGATGAGCTCCATACCCTCATGGGAAGTGTCGTCGAGGCGTCCGATGAACGGAGAGATGTACGTCGCGCCAGCTTTCGCGGCGAGCAGCGCTTGGCTCGCACTAAAGCAAAGCGTCACGTTCGTCTTGATGCCCTCTTGTGTAAAGGTACGCACCGCTTTCAGACCCTCGGCAATCAGCGGAACTTTCACGACCACATTCTTGTGAATCTTGGCAAGCACGCGACCTTCTTCGACAATGCCAGCGTACTCGACGCTGACGACTTCGGCCGAGACAGGACCGTCGACCACCGCACAAATCTCTGGAATGACAGAGTCAATCTTGCGGCCGGCTTTTGCGAGCAACGACGGATTGGTCGTGCATCCGTCGATGACCCCCATTGCAGCGGCCTCGCGGATTTCGTTGATGTCAGCGCTATCGATGAAAATCTTCATGGTGCCCTCCGAGGCGCGCCAGCGCACCTTTGGGCGCGCTCGGCAAACCCAAGCATAACGCGAGGGCGCGACAAGGCGCAGAAAGTTGGCCCCCGAAACGAGCGCACGAGATCGTAGAAACGATGGCTCGTGAATCCCGCGACTACGAAGGCCCCGAGCGACGACGGCATCGGGTCTATGTGACCAAGAATACCGAGTATCATTTCCGCGACGGCTTTTGCGTCGCGGTACGTGACCGGAAGAGTGGCGAATTCCTACATGGTCACCTTGCACTTCGGCGACGCATGCAGGGGTCGATTCGATTTCTTGGCGATGGTGGAATCCGAGCGAACCCGGGCGAACCCCAAGCTGGCGAGGCGCTGTATTTTTCGGCCGATGGCCGTGACCTGCTCACGAGCCCACTCGAACGGGTGGAACGACCGAATCAAGAACTCGTGAGAGCTTACGCTTCGCTGCGCAAAGCCGCTGGGTAGACCTAGGGTCTGTCCTCGTATTTTTCTGATCCGTAAACGTGCCCGTGCCCGAAGACGCAACCTTCGTGGTGGACGAGTCGAACCATCGTGGCAGCGCCACTGCTCACATCCACGTCATCATGGCAAAATTTGCTGCACCGATTTTCGGGCACGGGCACGTTTACGGATGAGAAATAAGGGCCTAGCTAGTGCGTTGGAGTCGTCGTAGCGGGCGTCGGGGCAGGGGGCGCCGACGCAACAACAGGATTGAGCACCGCGGGTGATTCCGCGGGGGTCTTCGAGAGCGCAACGCTGTATTTGAAATTCCCCTTGCGACCGTCGATGAAAATGTGGAGCAAGTTGCCTCTCATTTTTTTCATCGGAACGATCAACTGGTCGGTCACTTTATTGTCGATATCGACAGGCGACTTGTCGTCAAACGTGAATTTTTGGCAATTGCAAGAGCTGGGCTTCACATCCCAGTCACCGTTGGGTTTGGCCGCGGTCCCATCAATCCCGACGCTGCAGACGTTAACGATCGCCTTGGCAAGTTTCACTTTGTGTGCGGCCTGAGCAGGTGTTCGTTCACGGCCGATCGTCACGTAGATGTCGTCGTCTTTCATGAGTTCAGCGGAGAACCAGCCCTTATCGAGAAACCAACGCGTTGCGCCCTTGAAGACGATTCCTTCGATCGACGCAAAGCCCTTAGGTCCCGAAACCTTGTCGACAAGTTTCGCCGCGCCCTCATAAAGTTGAGGCACCGTGCAGGTCGAAAGCAGGAGGCCGCCCACGACGGGATTGGCAGCGGAGACCGTCGTGTAAGCGGACCTGAGTCCCAGTTTGCACGCCAACTTGTATGCATGCCACGCGGTGCTGATCGCATACTCCACGTTCTGCCAGGGCGTCACGCATTTGTATGTGCCCACCTGCATTTTGGAAAGCGGCTTGACTACCCCCGTCACGTCGATGGCGGCGATCGTTTCAAGGGTGGTGGGCGCCTTCGTTGACGTCGTTGACGTCGTTACGGGGGTTGCCGTCGCCGTCGTCGAGGACGTGGGGGCGACGGGTGTCGTCATGTTCGACGAGTTGACGGAAGGCATGCCGCCACCCATCCCCCCCACGGCGGGGGCGCCCGCGAATGCCATACCCGTAACGAGACCAGTTGCCGCAAGCGCGGGAGCAAAACTGCGCATATATGGACTCCTTATTTGGCGACCGACGTTGGGGCGGGTGTAGCCGGCGCCGCCTCAGCGGGAGTTGCCTCGGGTTTTTCAACCTTGAGATTGAACGCGAGCGAACCTTTGCTGCCCACAACAATGAAGAGCTTTCGCGTAGCGATGTCTGGCACGAGCGTCGTGTCGATCGTCAGAGAAGTCGAGACGTCCTTCGCGACGTCTTTGCCGAGTGGGACAGTCCAGCAATCGCAAAGCGAATCTTGCCGGGCCTTCAAGTCCGCCACGCTCGAGGCGGTTTGCGTCGCGCAAACGCGCAGTGACCCCGAACCCTTGCTGGGCCGCTCTTTTCCTGCTTTGCCGGTCGCTCCGCGCGCCAGCGTTACCGTTACGGACGGCGTGCCAACCGCCTCGTCGACGTAGAATGCGCGGCTACCTGAGAGAATTGTGCGGCCCGATGCACCCGCCGTCGTGCCGTCCACGACGAAGGCAAGAGCGCGTGGACCAAAGAGCCCGGTGCCACCAAAAGCCGTCTTCGCTGCACCCACAGCGGCGCACGTCGCAAGGACGATCGCGGACGTCTTGTTCACGCTGCCCCCAGCAGCTTCCGCTATTCCCGACTGCGCAGTGGAAGCCGCCGCGCAAAGGCTCACGATCCCATTCGCAAACTGACTGATCTTCTCACCGGCCGAAAAGCAACGCCCGGACTTGACGGGAGCCGCCGACGTCGTGGTTGTTGCCGCTGCCGTTGCGGCGTTTGAGAGGCCCGCCGTCAGAAACGCAAACGCAAACGCTGATCCAACCAATCGCTTATTGATGCTCATCGAACCCTCCCGGAGAAAATAATCGCCACCCGCTGCGCGATCGCATTCTGTGTGACGGGACACATGTCTCGTTCACACAACTGCACGCTGAGATTTGCCCCACGTTCAGCTACATACGAATCGAGCCCAAGCGAGCCCTTCCAGCCATTCAACGGTCATTGCGCTGTACCAGGTAAGCGCCTTCCGCTCGCGAGTTGAACGCAAATTCCGCGACTCTGGAAGGTGGTACCGTGTAGGTCCACAAACGGATGCGAGCATGACACGCGGGTAGCGAGCATCTTGTGTCTCCTGCCGTCAGGTTCGGAATCGAGGCCGCATGCCCCAAGCTCGGCGAGCGAAACGACTCAAGGCTCAACGCTCGGACCGGCGTCCGGCGAAAAATCCTCGGGCCCCGGACCACCGTCAACATAGTTGCCCACTCGCGTCGCGCACATCGCCCACGTCGAATCGGCGCAACTCTTCGCTGCGTCTACGCACGCGAACACTCTCGAACGCTCGCGTTCAACGAGTCGATCGAGCACCAAGTTACAGCCGCGCCCGCACCCGTTCTCGTTGCAATGGTCCATCCCTTTTTTGCAAGCCTCGACGCACACGAGCTCGGGCCCCGCAGGAGCAGCCGTCTCACGACAACCCAAAAGGTGGCCGAGCATGAGACCCACAACGCTGACGTAAATTCGCTTGGCGTTCATCATCGCAGCGCAAAGAGCGATACCACTTTGGTAGCCCCAGCCGCCACCATGATGGTCTGCTTGTGAGTCACGCCCCGCGAGGACATCGTGATCTGATACGTGCCAGGCGCGACCCGTGAGCGCGCGATGACGACGCGACCCGGCAGCGTTTCCCAGCTTCGTGTGTCGGGCGTATCGACGGCCGCCATGACCCCTTGTGCAAGCAGTCCCGCGAGCAAACCAAGACCTCCGCCGTTTCGGCCCGCCGCGGCGCCGACGCCCGCACCGACGGCCGCGCCGACCCCCGCGCGAACGATCATACGCGTGATCGCGCTCGCGATGGCAACGTCCTCAAGCTTGCGAAAGGTCTGCCTCACGTCACTCGACAGATCGATACTCGACAGCGGTTCGACCGCGACACCGTCGAGCTGAATGAGCGGCGCACTCGTGAGCGCGACGCTCTCATCAAGCGTTGGATAGTTGATCCACGTGACGGCACCTTGACCCGCCATCGCGAGCGCGCTCGTCGAAGTTGTCGCGCTCAAGAGAATGCCCACCCGTGCGACGGCAAGGCCTATCGGCAAGCGCACTGCGATCTTGTGCGGGACGCGACCGTCTCCAATAACAAACAGAATCTCGGACCCATTGGCGTCTGCCTCCGCACCGCCGGCGAGCGCCTTGTCGATGCGCTTTGAGCGGTATGATCCGCCAAGCGCGACCGCATGCGCCACGTCGTGCCTTACGAACGAGAGGCTCGGGAAGCGCAGCGCGTCGTCGAACCAGTGCAGGGCTTCGTCGGGATCACCCGCCTGCAAAAACGCCGAACCCGCCAAGAAAGCTGCAAGGCCGAGCGAGACGCCCTCATCTTTCAGCTTGTCCCGAAGGTACTTGTGCATGACGGAGAGGCGTCTCGCCTCAACCTTGGCGCCGTCGAGATCGTTTTGCTCAAGATAGTTGACCATATTGAACGTATTGATCAAGAGCTTTTCGAAAGGCGGTGCTCGGTACTTTCCGACCGAGTCCGAGAACATGTACTTGCCAAAGTCCTCCATCGCTTTGGGAGAGAGATCGAGCATGTCGATGGCCTTATCGGCCGCTTGAAAGTCTCGCTGGCTGTTACGAAACGAACGAAGAGATTGCTGAACGCTCGCGCGGTCGAGCAGTAAGAGGGCGTTGTCTCCATCGAGGTCCTTCGGAATTTCCGTGGCTCGTTTGACGTCCATCTCGTCGTTGAGGACGCTAAGCGCTTCGCGTGGATAGCCTTCGTCAAGCGCCGTGCGCACGGGCAACGTTCGCGCAGTGTGACCGCCACAGGCGATGAACGACGCGAAGGTAACCGCTTGCAGGCACCCGAGGAATGCGACGCGAAGTGTTCGCACGTAACGACGGAGGCTCACCGCACGGCCTTGGTCACTTCTTCCTTGCCTTGCCACCGAATGGCGCCGGTCTCGACTTCAATCACTTGGAGAAAGAGCCAGTATTGAACGCGACGCATATCATCGTTGCGCTCATCTGCTGCGCCGATTTTGCCTGTCACGTAATATTGTACACCAAGTTGACGACCGTACGCAGGGATATGGGCCGGATCAAAGACCGGATGCTGCGCACCTTCGATCTGGCGGATCATTTCGCTCTGACGTTCTTGACTGACGACCGTGACGACTTCGCTGTCGACCAGCCACGTTTCGACTTCACCCAGCAGCGCCGAGAGAACCGGTTCGATGTGTTCACTTGTGTCGTTGCGGATGGGAGCGATGGCGACGGTTGTCCGCTCGCGACGAGACCGCCAACTGTCCATAACGGTCGATTTGCGCATCTTTCCCAAGAGCGTGACGAGCGATCGCTGCACGTCTTCTTTGTCGAGTCCCGTCGACATGGCGTGACTATCGATCGACGGGTCATCAGAACCACGAACAACCTCGCGGCCGCCACAGCCCGCGACGAACGAAGCCGAGAGCGCGAACAGCGACAAAGTGAACAATCGAGAAAATCGCATGACCCTCGGTCTAAGCGCCAAAGCTCTTCCGTGCAACTTGGAGGCGACGCAATGCACACCTTTGCAAGGCGACCTCGCGCCTGAGACGCGCTTATCAACGCTTATCGCGAAAGCTCCGATTCGAGGACACGCCGCACGTCTGCAACGGGAAGAAGCCCTTCAAGACGCGTGTAGCCCACCCACAGGAGTGGGAGGCCTTCGCCGCCGATCGTCGTGTAGAGCCCCCTATCGGCGACCGGAACCACTTCGGTGCTCGGATCGTTCAGGCACTTGACGAATGCGCCTTCATCGAGCCCGATGGCAGCGGCCATCTTGGTGGTGCCCGAAGGCGTGAGATCAGTCGTTTTTGCACGGAAAAGGTCGTTGGCCATCCGATCCCCCTGCCCCATTTTTTCCGCGCAAATCGCTGCGCGCGCTGCATCCGGCGCGTGCGCGTGCATCATGAGAGGTACGTGCTTACGAACGAGC
Source organism: Myxococcales bacterium (assembly GCA_023248735.1). Classification (GTDB taxonomy): domain Bacteria; phylum Myxococcota_A; class Polyangia; order Polyangiales; family Polyangiaceae; genus JAHFDX01. The sequence goes on along the minus strand of JAHFDY010000056.1, from coordinate 12,109 downwards.
CGAACCTGATGCTCGTGGCCCTTGAGCGCTTCGAGCACGTTTTCGTGCATGAGCCTGCAGTAAGGGCACTCAAAGTCGGCAAAATCGATCATGACGACTTGACCCGGCCCATGCCTCGAAAGCTCAGCGCGGAGGGCCTCCGGCACAACGACGACCCTTCCCCAGAGCGCGAGCAGCGGGACGAGCCCGCACGCCAGCGTCAGAAGTCCATACCCCCAACGGCCACCCGACTCGAGGCGCGGCGGGGGTGTGCGCATGGCGATCCAAGCCGTTGCCAGAGCCACAAACGACGCGAGATCGGCCGTCATGCAGTATGGGCAAACGCGACCGATGCGCGCCTGCGCAACGATAAAAAAAGCACCGAAAATGGCCCCAATCGCGGCCGCCACCACATGCAACCGACGTGCGAGAACGCCATCCGCAATCGCAAGCGACGCCAGAAGTGCAAATCCGAGCACGCCGAGCGTCGGCGTCGAGACGCCTCCAAACGATGCCCACACACTTCGCTTTGCGGCCTCGCAACCACCGCCTTCGGCGCACGCAAGTGGCGTCGCACTTTGATAGTCAACAAACAGGACGACACTCATCGCCAGGCCCAAAAGCGCGGGCGCGAGTGACGCGAGACGCGTGCGATTCATCCCACCAGAGGTGCGGCAAGTTACCGAATAGGTCAAGGGCGACAACGGCAACGGCACGGAAGGCATAAGCAGACGTGACCTGCGAGCCCCTAATTGTTACAGGCGCCGCAGACAAACAGAGATAACAAGGGCGTTCGATGCTCACTTTGCCTGACCGAACACAGATTATCGACGCATTCGCCGACGCCGGGCGTCCTCTGCACTTTGGTGAACTCGTCAAGCGTCTGAACGTTGACGATAGTGATCGCGGTGCGTTTGAACGCCAACTCGACGGCCTTTGCTACGACGGCACGCTCGACGCGCTACCAGGCAATCGCTTCAAGACTGCGCGAGTGAAGCAGAAGACTTCCGACTCCGCCGGTCGTGGCGAAGAACGCGAAGGTGTGCTCAGCGTCAACGCGCGCGGGTTCGGGTTTGTCGCATCCGCCGAACACGCCAACAACGATGTGTACGTCGAAGGTTCGCAACTTGGTGGCGCCATGCACCAAGACCGCGTTCGTGTGCGCATCATTCGAAGAGGCCAGCGTGGCGTCGAAGGCGAGATCGTCCTCGTACTCGATCGAGGCCTAAGTCGCGTCGGCGGCATTTTGCGCCGTCGCGGAAAGTCGACTTGGGTCGAGCCCGACGATCCCCGCGTGCGAGGGCCTATCGCACTCAAGAACGAAATCGACAACGCGGATGGCGAAGGCAACAGTGGCACCGACGGCGACGCCGTGATCGTGCGCATCGCACGCTTTCCGATGTTCGCAGACGAATTGCCGCAAGGAACGCTTGAAGCGGTACTTGGTAAACCTGGTGAACTCAACGTAGAGGCCGCGAAAATCCTGCTGCTTTCCGGGATTCGGGAGCTTCACTCCGAAGACGCTGTTGCCGAGAGCGAGGCCTATGGAGCGGTCGTTCCCGAAGAAATGAAACAAGGTCGGGTCGATTTTCGTCACCTCCCCTTGCCCACTATCGATCCCGAGGACGCCCGCGATCACGACGACGCCGTCTGGGTCGAACGAACGGATCAGGGCGGCTACCGCGCCTTCATTGCGATAGCAGACGTAAGCTCCTACGTGACCCTGGGCACCGCAATCGATCGCGAAGCACTTGCGCGCGGATGCAGCGTCTACCTCCCAGATCGCGCCGTGCCCATGTTGCCGCGTGCACTCTCGTCGAATCTTTGCTCGCTCCTTCCTGACGAAGATCGCTTGTGTCTCTGTGCCGAAGTGACGCTCGACGCCGGCGGCGCCATTCGCGACACGAAGCTGCATCGCGGTGTGATGAACAGTCGGGCCAAGCTCACCTATGGGGGCGTCGCGCGCGCGCTCCGGCTCACTGACAAGCAACCCGTCGATCCCAAGGCCGAGGCCCTCGTCGACGGCCTGCGCGTAGCCCAAGAACTGTCACTCCTCCTGCGCACAAAACGCATGAAAAGAGGTGCGCTCGATTTCGAGCTGCCGGAAGCAAAAATCTCCCTCGACCCCGTATCCGGCGAACCGGTGAGCGTGCGCAAGCGCTCCGAAGATCCCGGTATGAAGAAAGCGTATCAGCTCATCGAAGAGCTCATGCTGCTCGCCAACGAAGTCGTTGCCCAAATGCTAACCGCTCGGCAAATTCCGACCGTCTATCGCGTACACGCACCACCGGATGCGATGAAACTCGATCGCCTCGCGGGTCTTTGCGAGATGCTCAACATTCCGTTCGACGTCGAGGCAACGCAAAATCCGCAGCTGCTCGGCAAGCTGCTCAAGTCGTTTAGCGCGCATCCACTCGCGCGCATTTTGAACAGCGCGCTCCTGCGATCGCTCAAGCAAGCAACCTACGACACGACGAACATTGGGCACTTTGGTCTCGCGTCCACGGCCTACTTGCACTTCACGAGTCCGATTCGTCGCTATCCCGACCTGCTCGTGCATCGTGCGATGCACCGTTTGCTACTCAACCAACCCTCTCACGCAACGGCGGAGCAAAAGCAGCAGCTGACCGAAGCCGCGTTCGCCTCATCGCAGGCGGAACGAAAGTCGATGGACGTCGAGAGGCAGACCTCTGATCTCTATCGCGCGCACTACATGCAAAAGCACCTCGGCGAAGAATTCGAAGGCCTCGTGACTACGTTCGTTGGTTCAGGCGCATTTGTATCTATCGATGATCCATTTGTAGAAGTCCTCGTGAAGCTCGAAGATCTTGGCGAAGACAGTTACGAAGTCGACGACCTTGGGTTTGCATGCACCGCAGCTCGATCGGGCGACCGCATCGCGCTCGGCGACACCATGCGCATCGCGATCACCGAAGTGAACCTTCTTCGGCGAACCGTGTACGCGCGGCGGGTACATGGCGACGGAGCTGGCGAAAAACGCGAACGTCCAACAAGGGCCGAGCGAAGAGGCGGCAAGCACGGCAAGAAGGTTGTGCAAGACGCTGCACCGATGCGAAAGGGCAAGCCCAGCAAGAACGATAGGCGACCCGCAAACACCGAAAAGCCGACTGCAAAGAAAGATCGCGAAGACAATCGCAAAGGCCCTCCGAAGACGGCCGCCGCGAGCAAGGCGAAGAAGACCAAGTTCGGTCCGCGCGTGGGCAAAGCACCGAAGGTCAAGGGATCAAAGGGACGCAAACGCTAGTGCCCTCGATGACGACTTAGCAGCTCACAACGCGATGCCCGTGCGCGGGTCGGCGGTGTCCTTCGCAGCGATCGCATCAATGTGCTTGGCCACTTCAGCCGATTCCTTAGGCACGGAAATCATGAAGTGGACGTAGAGATCGCCGGCTTCCTTGTCCTTGCGGCTGACGCCTTTGCCGCGCACGCGCATCACCGTGCCGCTCGACGTTCCGGGCGGAACTTTGAGCGTTACCGCACCTTCGACCGTCGGTACGCGCACTTTGCCGCCGTGGTAGGCCTCGGCGACGGTGATGGGCAAGTTGAGATGCAAGTCGTCCTCCTCGCGGCGGAAGTGGGGGTGGGACGCCACGTGAATCGTGAGGACGAGATCGCCAGGTGGGGCGCCAGCCGAAGGACCGGGACCACCGTGTTCCGCAACGCGCAACCGACTGCCCTCCTCGGCACCCGGCGGGATGCGCACCTGGACGTTCTTGCGCTCAACCACCAAATTGAAGACGCCACCGCGAATGGCGTCGGCGAAATCAATCGTCAACTCACTTTCCAGATCGATGCCGCGAGCCTTCTGCCTTCGGCTTTTCGCGCCAAAGATGTCGAACGAATCGGTAAAGCCGCTGAACAGATCCTCAACGTTGACTTGCGCCGCGGAACCTTCTCGTCCTGGATAGCGTGATTGGCGCTTGGTCCAATCACGGTGGCGCCGATGGCGATCGGGATCGAACCCGTCACGAAGTGCGTCTTCCCCAAACTCGTCGTAGAGCTTCCGCTTCTTGGGATCCCCTAGGACGTCGAACGCGTGACTCGCCTCTTTGAAGCGCGCTTCGGCCGCTGGATTGTTCGGGTTCCGGTCCGGATGGAGCTCCTTCGCGAGTTTCCTGAAGCTCTTGCGAACGGCGTCGTTGTCGGCGTCGCGCGAAAGGCCAAGAACGCTATACAAATCCTTACCGGCCATCGTTCACCATCTTCGTGCAACGCGAAGGTAAGTCGACCTCGCAAAGGTAGCAACCAACCGCGAAACATGGGCGTGTTCCCGCGCGATACCTTTGGTATAGCGCTGGTCATGAAGCGCAAACAGCTTGTCGGTATAGGATTGATCGCCGTTGGTTTTGGGTGCCAGGGGCCGTTGCAGCCGCCCGCAGATGTACTCGCGTGGCGCCCACCAAAGCCGAAGTCTGAGGCGGCACCCGTCGTTCCGCCTAGCGTGCCATCGGAGTACGGTCGGCTCACCCGCGCCCGCTTCAACGAGCTCGCGGTGCGCCTCAACCTTCCGCTCTATTGGGCCCGCGACTTGAATCGGAATGACGCTGTCGACCCCAACGAGGTGAAGACGCTTCTCTTCTATCCAACGTCAACAATCTGGACGAAAAACGGCGACTTCACGAGCGACTTCAAAGAGGCCTACGCATCTCTCGTCAAAGCCGATGCGCCGCTCAAGGGCCGTGACGAAGACGAGACCCACGCGATGAACGAGCTCGCCGAAGAGCTGGCTCAAGGTGCGCCCACCCTCATCGCGAACGACCTCACGAAACTGAGCCTCGCGGAAAAGAACTTCGTGAGGCACGTCTTGCTCGCCGCAGATCGCATCGACGCGCTCTACGGAAAGATGGTTGGGGCGCAGGCACTCATGCCGAGTATGGCGAACGCGGCGCCACTAAACCAAAGCGTCTTTCGCCGAAACTGGGGCCCCAAATGCTCAGCACCAAAAACCGCGCTGCATCCAAAGTGCAACGCCATCGCCGAAGAAGTCAAGGAACTTTCCGATCTCTACCCCGCAAAGATCCAAAAATCGCGAACGTTCTGCGCCGATCTCGAGAAGCTCAAGCGAGCGGACCTCCTCGACCCCTTCGTCGTCGTGCGCGAAGAGAAGGGCAAGCTGATGCCCGTGCCCTACCAGGTTGCCTACAAGCACGAGATGCGGAGCGTGGCGAGCGAGCTCGACCTCGCGGCTCTTGCGCTCGAAGGCGTCGCTTCTGAGACCGCCATGCGCAGCTATCTGCTCGCGGCAGCGAACGGGTTTCGCACCAACGTGTGGCTCGACGCCGACGAGGCGTGGTCGAAGATGAACGCTCTCAATTCGCGTTTTTACTTGCGCGTTGCACCCGACGAAATTTATTGGGAACCGTGCGATCACAAGGCCGGGTTTCACCTTACGTTCGCGCTCATCAACAAGGAGTCGCTGTCCTGGCAAAACAAGCTCACGCCCATTCAACAGGAGATGGAGGACAACCTCGCCGCGCGCATAGGGAACTCATATGCGGCGCGCAAGGTTACATTTCATCTCCCTGACTTCATCGACATTGTGATCAACGCCGGTGACGATCGTGACCCGACCGGCGCAACGATGGGGCAGAGCCTTCCGAATTGGGGACCCGTCACGAAGGAAGGCCGGGGTCGCACGGTCGCGATGAGCAACCTCTACACGGACGGAGACAGCAGGCAGAATCGCAAGACCCAGGCCTACTCCCTCATCTCTGAAAGCACGATGAAATCCTTCGTGGATCCTGATGCACCCGGCGTGTTGTCAACCATCTTGCACGAAGCAACGCACAACCTAGGTCCTGCCCACGACTACAAATACAAAGGGCAAACCGCGAGCGAAGGCTTCGGTGGTGCGCTTGCCTCGATGATGGAAGAACTCAAGGCGCAAACGGGCGGCCTGTACTACGTCGACATGCTGCTGAAGAAGGGCATCATCGACGACAAGGCAGCGGCCTCGACATACCTCGACTCAATCATCTGGGCTTTCGGTCACATCTCGCGAGACATGTACGACGCCGATCGAAAACCGAAGCCGTACGGTCATCTCGCCGCGATCCAAATTGGCTTCCTTATGGAGCAGGGCGCGATCACGTTCGATCCAACGGCTCAGGCGGCCAACGGTAAGGACGTCGGCGCTTTCAGCATCGTCCTTCACAAATTACCGGTTGCCATCGAGAAGCTCATGCAGGAGGTCGGCCGAGCGAAAGCCGAAAATCGCCGCGATGCGTCGGAGGCTTGGGTGAAGCGATATGTCGACAGCGACTTGATACCTCAAGCGATTATTCGCGACCGTTTTCAACGCCTTCCGCGCGCGAGCTTCGTTTATGCGCTCGATTTGTAACATTGCGTGAGCAATTTTAGCACGGTGGATTGCTGGGCCATGTCGGGCCTAGACCGCACGCGTTGCGTCATCGAAATAACGCAACGTGTGCATTGCCAAGCGTCCGCTTTGTTGCCAAACATTGAGCGTGGACTCTCTGACGACGCGCCGCCTCCTCTTGGTGCCCCTTACGCTTCCGCTCGTCGAAGCTGTTTGGGCCAGCCGACGTGAGGAAGCGGAAGGCCTGCTCGGCGCGCGCTTTCCCATGGAGTGGCCGGGGCGAGCGTTGCTCGAACGAGCGTTCTGCTGTCCTATCGAACGCCTGCGTGAAGACCCTGCTTCGACGCTATGGGGTGGACGCGTCATGGTCTTGCGCGGCCCCGCTCCCGCGGTCGTCGGAAGCGTCATCACGAGCGGTAGTCCCGATGAGCGCGGGACCATGTCGATTGGTTACGGAGTCGAGGCCGCGTCGCAAGGACAAGGTTTTGCAACCGAGGCAGTTGCGAAAGTAGTCGAGTGGTCGCTCCAACAAGCGTCGGTCGAGCAAGTGACTGCAACAACGTTTCCATGGAATCGCCCTTCGCTGCGGGTGCTCGAAAAGGTCGGCATGCAGTTCGCGGAGCGGTCCGATCACGACATGCTAGGCGAGATGTGGGTCTTCTCACGGGCACGCGAACGCGGCTCAGCGAGATCGTAAGCCAGCGCGCTTGACCAGGGCGGCAGACGTGCCCATAAGGTGGCGCGTGATCGCACAGCTTCGCTTCATTCAGGCCAACGCACTCACGTTCGCGTACTTCGAGGAGGGCAAGGGGCCGCTCGTCATTCTGCTGCACGGTTTTCCGGATACCGCCCATAGTTGGCAGCCCACGAGGCGTGCTCTTGCGCAGGCAGGCTTTCGCGTAGTGAGCCCATTCATGCGCGGCTACTTCCCAACGGAAGTGCCTCAAGACGGCGTGTACAATAGCGAAACCCTTGGACGGGACGTGCTCGCCCTGATTGAGGCGTTCGGCGAGCGCTCAGCCATCGTTGTTGGCCACGATTGGGGAGCGTTCGCGGCAATGACGGCCGCTCAAATTGATCCAACGAAGATACGTTTTCTGGCGGTCATCGCGGTGCCTCACTCTGCGTCGGTGAGACCATTGCCTCGCATCGCTTGGGGCCTTCGACACTTCTTCCCGCTGAAGTTCTTCGCGGACAAAGAGTGGCTCACCGCGAACGAGGGCAAGAACGTGGACATGCTCGTCAGGCGGTGGTCGCCAGCTTGGAACCCTGGACCCGACGAGACGGCACACGCGAAAGAAGCACTTCAGCAACCTGGCTGCGCCGACGCTGCGCTTGGCTACTACCGCGCTGTGTCGCCGCTCCTCAGCAAGGTACTTAGGCGCAAGATTGCCGTGCCCACTGTCGCATTCTCAGGCGAGACGGACTCCGTAATGAAAGCCGCGGACTTTGAGTACGCACGGAAATACCACTCGTCTAGTTACGAAATCGTGTCGATGCCCGGCGGACACTTCATGCACCGGGAAGACTCGGATTTGTTCAACGGGTACCTGCTGACCGCGATTCGCAAGTTCGAAGCCACAGGCGTCACTTCCGCGGCGGACGCTTCCGCTCACTGAACCATGCACGATAACGATTCATCTTGGAACGCTGCTTCCACGGCGCGTGACGGGTGCACGTCGCCATCTCATCTGTGCCTTTTTCGGCGCCCCAACGGACCTCGGCACAATCGTTGGGGTTGTAGGCCGTCTCGAACGCGGTCGATCGTCCCGCCACATCAGCAAGCGTGAGCGCAAACTCCGACCCGTCGGTTCGAGTGTAGGCAACGCTGCGCCGCTTGAGTTCTGCCCCAAGAACGCTCTCAAGTTTGGTGCGGAGATCAGCATCCGAAACCGCAGCATCGACCTTGTAGTGATCGCGACGACGAAGCACCCGATCAGGAAATGTCCTCACCACGTCGATCGCGATCAGGAGCCGCAGATCGCGAGACGGCGTGGAGAAATCTTCCCACGCGCCGGTCGTCTCAAAAATTTCCGGGCCATCAGGCATGTCGGCCGACTTCCCACGCTTTTCGAGGAACTTTCGGCCGTTCTCAACCGAGTTCACGCGCGTCTTTACTTGCTCCTCAAGTGCATCGATGGCCTCAAGCAACGCGCGTTCGGGATCGAGCGGAGCCGGCGAGATGACGTCGTCCATCTTGTCGTAAAATTGCTCGACCGGCATTTGTGCCTGCTCAAGTGACCAATCGCCGTAGTCCTCAGATGCCTTGATTTCTGCGTTGGTAAGCCGCCGAATGCGACCCTTCTCCCACAGAAGCGGACGGAAGCGCTTGAAGCCGGGTCCCCCGAGCGCAGGGTCTGCCGCGAAGAGAAAGTTGCCACGCCAGAATCGTTTGCGGGCCACGGTTCCGTCTGGTTGGCCGTCGACGGCGAGAAGTAAACCAGCTTGACCTTTTGCTTGCGCAAGGCGCTTGGCGACCACCAATACGTGACCGTAGGGGTCGGCATAAATGGTCCCGGGCCGCACACCCTCGGTCGTCAATGCCACTCCGTAATGATCGGTTTGGTCATCGGCAATTGACGTGCGCGCCGAGCCCGAATGAACACCATCGGCGAGAGTCCACCTGATGAAATGCCCGAACGAGGAGACCGTTCCCGCACGCCGCGAGGCCTTTGGATCCACAATGCTGGTCCACCCAGGACACGTCGGCCCTTGTCCGCCGCTACCGCGCGAGCAACTCGAATACGCAAACGGTAGTTGCCACTTGAATGCGAAGTAGGCCCGCAAAAAATACGGCAGATCGGCGCAATCCGGACGGATTACCAGTGCTTTGTCGTCCGATCGGTCCTCATCGAGACCCAAGTGGTTGTGAAGCATGTTGCGCGAGGGATCGCGCAGGACCTCGTGCAACGCGGGCCAACTCAGTTGCTGATCGATCGGTGCGTCGAACAGTTTTTCGATCCACGCCGAATACAAATTTTCATAATTGGCACTCCAACTGTGACGAATAGACCAGACGGCAGCCCACGTTGCTCGCGGAGGGCCAGAACGCGTAGCCTTGACCTCGATTGTCTGCTCGGCGACCGGCGCTTCTCCACAGGCAACTTGCTTGACGATTGCCTTGTAGGCGCCGACCCTTGACGTTGGCACCTCCAAGATTGCCCACGCTGGAGGCCCTTCTCGCGATGCGTCAACGGAGGACACTGTTCCGTCTGGTGCGATCGCACTGAGCTGTGCGCCTGCCATGTGGTCGGCAACAACAACGACGCGAAATGGCTCACCGGCGGTTGGCGATTGCGGAGTGGCGAAAATCGCAACGCGCTTTGCTGGAACGCACGACGGGCCCGTCTCCACGCTGGGTTGCGTTGCAGCTGAGGCCAACGCGATCGGCGTCGCTGCATCTGGCGCGCTCACTGCCGACGCGGTTGCGCTAACCGCTGGAGGCGCAGGCGGTGCTTTGCCGCACGAGGCGAGCGTGAGAGCCGCGAGCGAGAGCCACCTGGAAAGCACGCCCATCGATCGCTCGAAGACGGCTCGCAGGCAAGTTTTTGTGCGGCAGGCGCTTACTTTGCGCGCACTTGGAGCTCCGTCAGATTGAATGCGTCTGCGACGATCTCTCCTGCGTAGATCGATGCGAGCCGGCGTGGATGCAGGGTGTCGCCCTCGCGACCGATCGTCGTGAGATCGAATGCGCCGTTTTTGTACCACGCGGGATTCGGCATCGAAGTCGTGCCGCGGTTGGCTTTGAAGGCTCCGAAAACGTCAACAAACCGAACTAAATCGCGCTTGTTTTGAAGAAGGCCTGCGTCGGCCTTAATCGCGGTAACCGCATCGAGTGTGCGCTGATAGTAGGCCTGCGTCTGGAGGCTCACATCGTCGCGATCGGGCATGTGCGCGGTCACGTAGACGATCGGATCGGTTCGGCAGCTAGACCCATCGACGAGAAGAAGCACGAGTTCCCGAAGACGCGTTTTGTACTCAATGTCGGTTACATTTTGATTCAGATCGTTGCCTCCGCGCGCCGCAAACGCAATGTCGTAACAATACTGTTTGAGCAGCAGCTCATCTCGACGCGGCCCAAAACCGCGCTCGGGACTGCCCGTGTTCATCCAACTGTCGATGTCGGTCCCAGCGATTGCCGAGGTACGACCTGGGGTGGTCGAAGGATACGTTCCGGTGTACGGCGACGACTCAGCATCGGTCCAAGGTCCGCCACCCACGAACTCAAGTGCAAGGGTGGGATCGCGAAGGTTCGTCCTCAATGCGAGGGGGACCATCCATCCGTACTCGTCGTTGTCGTTGTTTTGTGTCCCCCGATCAACCAGTGCACCCGAGCACTGGAGCGGCTGAACAACGAAGCGATTGCGCTCTTCAATGCTCTCGCCTGAAACGTAAACCTTGACCACCCGCGCACTGCCCCCGTCGCTACATCCCGCGGCCGCTGGCGGCGCCGCATCGCTCCCGGGACTTCCGCTCGTTCGAGCAGCCGGACCGCCGTATTGGTTGTGCGTCTCGTCGACGCCAGGACGATTGGATTTTGAGCATGCAAACAGAAGGACGGCGATTGCAAACCTACGCATGATCCTCCAATCGTATGATGGAACCCGAGCCCTCCGAAAATCTGCTCAAATGAGCGATTGTGAGCGGTTTGGTCAATTTATGAGCGGTACGAGCGGTTTGGTCCTTGCGAACCATTCGAAGCGCTGCCACATGGGCACGATGAATCGCATCGTCCGCGCCCCACGCAGAATCGAGCAACGCACGCTTCCGATAATCGCCGTCGTGGCCACCAGCGGGGCGCTCACGCTTGGTTCCTTGCACTGCAACGTCGGCGAGGTGGCGCGGTCGATCCCCGTTGGCGTTCCGCCGGTGGTTGACGGTGGCACTCTCGATGGAGGTACCGCGGCCAATTGCGGAAGCGCGTTCGGTGTGAGCATGAGTGATTTTCAATCCACGAACGTTTCGGTTGTCTCGCTCGAGGGCAAAGTTCTTTCGTCCTCGATCATTTCGAGCGCGTCCGCTACGCCGGGCGTCAGCGCACCACTCTCAGGCGACGTCGTGCTCCCATTCGCATCACCCGCATCGGGCGAACTTGTTCTGCTGGACCGCTATCCGAATTCGACGGTCACATGGCTCAAACCCGCAACCGCGGCTGTGAGGACGCAGCTCAACGTCGGAACTGGTTTCGCCTCGAACCCACGCGACTACCTCGAGGTGGAAGCGGGTGTCGCGTACATCTCACGCTACGAAAAGAACACGAAGCCCGGTGCGCAAGCGTTCGACGTCGGCGACGACGTGATCATTGTCGACACGAAGACGCCAAAAATCACGGGCTCAATCGCATTTCCGCCGGTCGACGGTGAGCCCACGATCAACAACCGCCCCGATCGCCTTCTCAAAGTGGGAAGCAAGGTCTGGCTCACGCTGCAGCGCACCAGCGCAGACTTTGGCGCGGTCGGCAATGCGAAGATCGGCATCATCGACGCCAGCAAGAACGTGACAACTTTCGCGCTCGATGGCCTCAAGAACTGCAGCACGCTTTCACTCTCGCCCAACGGCAAGCAAGTGATCGTCTCTTGCTCGGGTTCTTACAACTTCGCGAAGCCTGACTTCAAGCGCATGATCAGCGAATCCGCGATCGTCGTTCTCGATGCAACTGGCGAGGCCCCACAGGAGATTGCGCGCATCGCCGCGACGACCGCACCTTTCGGACCGAACATCGCGCACGCAAGCGATCGGTACTTGCTTGCGACGCTCAATGGCGACGCCGCAAGCAAGGTAACCGAGCGC
>JAHFDY010000055.1 GCA_023248735.1 Myxococcales bacterium | reverse complement strand
AAGCGGTACCCGTGACGTGGACTGCGAAGGGGCCTGCTGCGATTGCCCAGCGCGTATCGTCACGATGAACGACGTTGACGTTGATCGTGCCGCGCTCAAGAAGAACGTTTGCAGAGCGCTTCTCGATCGCGACAACACGGGCACGACCTTCCGGCGCAATATCGACAATCGAACCGTCGCTGAAGGCCAAGCGCTCTGCTCGCGCTGTGCCCTCGATGGGCTCGCCGAGACGTCCCTGACGACCCGCAAATTCGAAAGTCAACGGTCTTGACGAATATAGGAGAGCAGCCACACCAGCAGCTACGGCGACGCTTGCGGCCACTCCATAGGCGACGCCGCGAACGCTGCGTTTGGCTGCGGCCCTCTTCTTTCGAATGGCCTGCAACTGATCATCAACGTCTTGCGATTTCCTTCGGTCCAGCCACTCAAGCTGGCTTTGGCCCACTTCTCGGCCGAAGAAACGGAGCGCGTCGCGATGGGTCATCGTCCCTCCTCCATCCACGACGAGAGCCACGCGTCTGCGTTGGCACGCTCAAAAAAAACGCGTTCGGCCCTCGTCAATCTGCGCTTCACGGTAGCGAGAGAACACTTGGCCAAAGCAGACACCTCTTCGAGCGTACGACCGTCAAAATGCCTCAGAGCAAAAACTACCTGCTCGTCGGGATCGAGCGTCGCGATCACGTCGTACGCAGCTTTCATCGCCCGAGACGTCTCGGGTGATGCAGAATGCGCCTCGGCTTCAGGCAACTCCTCGACCGGCAGGAAGAACAACCAAGCGCGACGCTTGCGTCGCCTTATCTCTTCACGCGCGACGAAGACCGCAATCGCGCCGAGCCATGGGCCGAGCCCATCGGTATCCGTTAGCCTGTGCGCACACTCGAGCGCCCGCACGAAAACGTCTTGAATCAGGTCGTCCATGTCGGCGCGCGCGCCAAGCACTCTGCAGAGGACGCGTGCGACGTATCCTCGATAGGCGACGAGCAGCTCCCGCTCCGCCCACGGCTTGTTCACACGCAATGCGGCCGACAACGCTTCGCCTTCGCGCGGAATGGCGATGAGAGGGTCCATGATTGCCGAAACGTGCGCCACGGTACGGCCTGTAGCAGCTGACAGAATCAATGTCATCGCAATGGCCGCAAGGACAAAAAAGGGCTCACACGCATTGCGGCTGTGAGCGCATGTTCAGCGCCTACAATGCGTGCAATGAAAACGACAGGGGCACTCCTCTTCGCGCTCCATGCCTGTGCGGGTCGTGCGGTCGCCGTCGACGACGCAGGCGGCGCCGCGGAAGCCGAAGCATCAGACGCCACCAACGTTGATGCTTCCGCTGCGCAAGGTGTCGCGGAGGCATGCGAGGCTCTCGGCGACGCAGTATGCGCAAAGCTCGCGCAGTGTTCGCCCTTCGGCCTCGAACTTGGATACGGCGACGAGGCGACTTGCAGGGCACGTGCGCCAAAAGGCTGCGCGGTGGGGTACGCGTCCTCGAGCCTCACGCCATCGCGTGCGAGCGCGTGCGCCGTCTCCCTCGGGACGCTCGAGTGCTCCATATTCGTGACCGGCGATCTCGGCGATGGTTGCAACGCTTTGCCGGGCACGCTCGAGAACAACACGCCTTGCATCGACAACGCTCAATGCAAGACCACCTTTTGCGCAAAGCCGCTTGTGGATCACTGCGGCGTTTGCGCTGGGCCGACCAAGGAGGGCGATGTTTGCGTCAATCAAGCGTGCAGCCGCGGGACCGTATGCGCCGCCGCGACCAAGAAGTGCGTGAAACCAGTTGCGGGCAAAATAGGTGCGCCTTGCACTGGTCAAGAAGGTTGCGATCTTGCGAACGGCGTCGGATGCAATCCGACTTCGGGTAAGTGCATTGCGCTTGCGATTGCCAAGACCGGCAAAACGTGCGGCACCGACAGTCTTATCGTGCCGACCAAGTTCACGCTCTGCGAGGCAGCGGGCTCGTGTTCCGCGATCTTCAACGGTACGTGTGGCAGTTCCGTTACCGAGGGCACTGCTTGCGGCACGGGAACGAACGGACCGTACTGTCTCGGTCCATCAAAGTGCATTGCGACAAAGTGTGCGCTGCCCGATCCAGCGGTTTGCAAATAGGTTCGCGATGCGATCGAGCCCTAACGTCGGCGGCGAATTCGCCCAAGGAGAACGCCCAAGAGCGCGATAGCACCATAGGTTGCACGGCTTGTGTCGCCGCCGTACGAGCAGCCTCCACCACCACCGATCGTCTCGCGTTGGTCAATTGGCACGACGGTGATATCCACGTTCGACGGTTGACTGAGCAGCGTGCCGTTGCCCACCCGCAGAGCAAATGTAACTACGGCAGGTGCCGATAGGTGCGGCGCAATGAATGCAGGTGCAGCGGTGCTGTCGCCCGTCATCACCACGGTCGGCCCCGCAATTTGCAACCACTCGAAAGTCAGCGCCAGGCCATCGGGATCGGTCCCGGAGCCCGTCAGTAACACGCGCGCATTCTCGACGACACGTTGCGCAGGTCCGGCGTTGGCGACCGGAGCGTTCCCATCGCAGCCGTCACGATGGGTGGTCCGTGACCAGAACGGCGTTGAGAGCGCTCCCTTCAGCGTGATGTCGTCAACGTCCCATCCTGGCGCGCCGCCGTATCCGTCCGTCGTGGCCGTTCGGAAGCGAATGCGAATCGTGTCCGAGGGCTCCTCGACCTTGATCGCGATGCTCGCGTTCACCCACCCGTCAGGGTAGCCGGCGCTCTTGTGCCCATACGCGCGACGGCCCTTGAGCGGATTGTTGGTCCTGGTGCTTGTCTCGAGCGTCGAATTGTAATCAATCGTCCCCACTTCGCTCACGTCGCGCCAAGTCTTGCCGTCGCTCATGATCTCAACGACGCCGCCATCGATGTCGACGTTCCTACGCGTCGAAAATCGGAAGGACCAGCGGTGCCTAAACTCCAGCGTGAAACCTTCAGCCCCAACCGAGAACGGAGGTGACGTCAGCATGTGATCCGAAATTTGCATCGCGTTCGGAACGTTCCACCAAGTGTTCTTGGCATCGCTCATTCTTGTCCACGATGGCGTTTCGCCGAGACGCTTGTCGTGGCTGACCGCCCACGAAGTCTCGCGTGTATCGACCCCATCGGAAAGCGAGCTATCTGACACTTCGTCGACATTGTTGCGCGAAGGAATCGTGACTTCGAGTGAATGGCCGCTCTCGATCGACGGATCGCTTACAGCGACGATCACTTTGGCATCCTGAACAACCGCGTTGCTATGCAGATGGATCGAATTTGTAACAATTTTGGTTTCGAATGGTCTCAGCGCGCCGATCGCGACCGTGCCTCCGTTACCAAACGTGATACCGGCCACGGGTGAAGAGAACTTTGCGGTCGCCGCTGTGAGAAGGGCCGCGCCGCTGTTGCGAACCGTAACTTTGATCGTGCCCGTCTCACCGGCGTCGAGGAATCCGTCGCGATCGCAGGTCACACCGTCATCTGACAGCGAGGCTAAGACCAACGAAATAGCGTTACCCGCGTAGTAACTCTCCACGACGGTCGCGTTGTCCGAGCTCTCTTTGGCTGGCCCAAGAGCCCCTATGCCTGCCCCTCGCCGCGCGAACGCTCTAAGGAACGTAACGTAGTCGGCCTCGTCGTTTGCAGCCGCCGCTGCAAACAATGCGTCACGCGCCTCGAGGAGAGTCGGCTCGACCGGTGTCAACTTGAGCGCCGACACAAGATACTTCCTCATCAGCCCCTGGGCCTGCGAGAAAGCGTGTCGCGGATCGCGCAAGAGGCCGACGTAGGACTCCCACAGCATGGTTGCCCACACCTCACCCGTGCTGTGAACTTCCGAATTGAAGCTGCCATCTTCGCCAAAGCTCGTTGGCACGCTCGATGGAAGTGCGTTTCCGTTTTGAATGTGCTTGAAGGTCAGTGCATTCTTCGTGAAGTCGACCGAGTACGGTACGCGTCGAATGCCGAAGTAGAGGTCGGCGCCGCTGCCCGACATCGCGTACGCGCCGTTCGGATAGATGCCGTTCCAATTCGCACCGGCGGCGGTCTTCGTGTCTTCTTCGCTCGCCATCACGAGCAAGGCGACAAAATCGCTCCACCCCTCGCCCAGGCCACCGGCCTGGTTGTAGGTGAGGCCGCTTCCGTTGCCGATCAGACGATTCGAGAGCGTATGCCCCCACTCGTGAGCGACAACCGAAGTGTCGAGAGCGCCGTCGAGGTCCGTCTGAAGCTCACGTTTCATCGTAACGCTCGCGCCTGCAGGCGTTGGGGCTTCAAGCGCCTGACCATCGGCCAGGTTGAGCGACAAGACTGGGATCGTCACGTTGAGCCCCGTGCCTCCCATAAATGGCGCCGTCGCAGGCGAGGCCGACGTAGCGACGTTCGCGATGATGACGCCCGCCGCGCCCGCGGTCTGGGCATTTTGCGCCTTTTGGAAGAACGAACAGATGCCGCGATGAATTAATGCAATCTTCCCAGTTACATTGTTGGTGAGTGGCTCACAGGCGTCCGCAGAGTCGGACCCTTGACTGTCATCGGCCAGCACAACGTCGCCGGTCATAAGGAAAGCGTCTTTACCAAATCCGCTCGCGAGCCCTACTTGCTTGACGCCGGCGAGAGCGGTTGGCGTGATCACCGTGAGGTCTGCGTCACTCGTGCCCGAAAAAAGATACATCTGAATGCGAGCCGACGCGCCGTCGGCAGGCGTCGCGGCATTGGCATTGTTGCGGCCGCTCGAATCCTGAACCTCTGCGAGGATGGGATCGTTGCTCTTGCCGCCGCGTCCGAAATTGTTCAGCTGATGATTGCCGGAAACTTCGTCGAAGCCAGAATCGTAGAACCAATCGTGCATGAAGTTGGTGATGTAAAACATGTGCGTGATCGACGCCTGCATCTGCGTCGGGTTCGCGCCCGGCTGGAGGTTCCGGAGATACGGATAGTCGAACGTGCCTAGTGATGTGGCGACTGCGCGGATGTCCGTCGCGTCGAAGCCATTGCTGCCGCTCGCATCCGAGTAAGCGTCAACATTGTTTCCTTTCGTCTGCGTGGCGCCAGAGGCAAGCCACGGATCGTTTTTCGAGAACGGAAAGTTCTGGAGCGTCACGAGTTGACTCGGGACAAAGGTAAGCCGCTGTCCGTCGATGAGCCCCGTTGGGTGCGGTGTCATCGCGACGCCTTGCGGGCCGTCCATCGGCCAGAGTGTCGTCGAGTCGGCGTAGACGCGGTAGGTGAACGAATCGTTCTTCACGAGGTTGTGGCGAAAGAGCTCTTCGCCACTGTCGGCAGCCATGACGAAGGACCACGCAGGCCCGTTCGCGAACATCATTTCGACGTAGTACGCGGGCGTCAGCGGAATGGTTGCATCGTCAATGCGAGGAAACCAAACGCGCTTCACGCGGGCGGGCTGCGTGAGACCCTCGATAGCGAACCTTTGGTACTCACCCGCAACGTCGAGCTTGGATGCCGAGACACCACGACCCGTTAGCGCAACGTGCGCGCGCAAGAGCGCCTGTGCCTCGTCGAGGGCAAACACGCCATCGGTACCCGCGAGCGAAGGCGCGAGGAAACCCGACGCCGAAATCGGTTCGAGATTGCGGCTCAAAAGAACGTGAAGGCCGCTGCGAAACACTTCGACGCCGTCCACGCGCTGCGTGAAATTGGCGATATGAGATGTTCCATTTGCTTGAATATCAACGAACTTGACTGCATCCGCAGCCGGAACGTCGAGCGCAAAAGTGCCGCGTAGACCCTTAGCGATCGCGATCGCGGCCTCTTGCGCATTGTCAAATCGTGGCAGCCCGTCGCGCGCTATCCACACGAAGCTTGGAAGGCCGCGCGCGCCTTGGCGATGCGCAACCTCCGCTTGGACTTCCCCGAATTGCGCTTTCGTCGTAGAGCCCGCGGGCTGCGGCGGTGAGCTGCAGGCTGCGAAGAGAAAATACGTTGCGAACGCGCAGAGAGCTTGTTTACGCATGTTTCCAATTCCCGGCTGTGGATCAGGCTCGCGATAGCGCGCGTGATCGGGGAACTCGATATGCCAGTGAGGCCGCCCGGCGTCGACTGCGAAGACGTTCAGGCGACGTGGTGAGCGCAGAAATGGATCAGCGCTAGTGAACTTTTCCCGCCAGGGCGCTTTTGTCAGTTCACTTCAGCCGCTTTGCCCAGTCTTTCGCGCCAACATTGCCATAAGTTGTCAGGCTCTCCTTGGCCCGACGAACGATCTGTTCGTAGCGGTTCCACATCTTGGCCTTTCCTTCCGCGGTCAGTTGCGGCGATCGCGCGGCGGGATTCCACGGCGGCGTCTTCTTGCCGTACACGGTGAGCCACCACGAATCGTCGGCAAGAAAATCGTTATCGTGCATCTTATAGGCAACGGTGCACGGCTTCTTCGTCGCAGTCGAGCAACGCGCCATTTCACAATCGTAAACGTCCTTGCCGTTCGCGTTCGTGACGCACGCGTCACCGTCAAGTGAAGAGTCAAACGAGAAGACCTTCGCGTCGACCACTTCTGGCTTGAGCGGAACGCCGTTTCGCGTGTCCCCTTCAAACGCTTCGTGACCATGACCGATAACGAACGCTGTTCCAAGGTCTTTGAATACCTTGTCCACGGCGGATTGCATTTGCTGGCCGTCAGCCTCGTCACCTGCGACGTATGGGGCGCGACCGTAGAGTCGCTTGAGCTTTGTGAACCCACCCTCTGCGGTCGTGCGTTGGCCCGTCGTAAGATCCACGCCAAACGACTCGAACAGTTTGATCTCGTCGTATTGCTTCTGCGCGTCCATGTTCCAAAGGCCGTACCAATCGTGCCCATCTTTGTCGTTGAAGCTTGCGCGATACGGCTTTGGCGGACGCGTGTGGTAGCTCACGCTGACATTGGGCGTGGTCAGGATGCGCTTTAGGAGGTCGGGATACTTGGCCTCGTACTCATCGATCATCCAGGTCGTGAGGTAGATGTCGAGCCTCATGTCGAGGCTGTCGAACAGATCCATCACCTTCTTGACGAGATCCGCAGAATCGCTGAGGTACCCGTACTCCTGAACGTTGAGGTGGAACATCGACACGGTGTCGGTGAAAGTCACCGCAGCGGGTTCTGTGGCCGCGTCGAGCGTCGTCACGACATCGGGACCACCGGAGTCGACCGTTCCGCCGCCGTCAGGAAGGTTCGCGGCCGCATCGACAGGAGGTGCTGTCGATGAAGAACAACCCGCAAGAATGAGAAAGCAACTTAACCATTTATTATCTAATTTCATGTGAAGCACCCCGTTATGCGCGATGTCGCTGCACGTTGTGTACCGGACAGAAACTGACAAATTCACAATAAGAACGGGCTCCGCACCTGAACCCACGCGTGTTCACTGGTACAGGCCGAGATGAAACTCAGCTTCCCTCAGCTATCGGACGTAGGTCTGAAAGCCCGTTTGAGGAAAGGTCGATGGGCAAATTCCGGACGCGCTCACGACGTCAACCTTGGTCGCACTGGCCATGCGGAAGTATGCGTATTGGTCGTTAGCGCCGTAACAAACATCGGTGGTTACATTTGCGGGATCGGTACCTGTCGCGACAAGCACCATGTTGGACAAACCTGCAACGCGCACGGTGCCGTCCGAATCCTTCGCGATGCCGAAAGTCGACGGGTAGACGCCGCCGGCCGTGCCGTCGATGAACCACATGCCGGCGAGTGCGCCTGGCACATCGCGTGAAGCGTTGCCACACGCAGTCCCCGCGAAGACGGTACCTGTTGCCGTACCGAATTTTGCCTCGTAACCAGGTTTGAGCGCCGACGAGAAGTAGTTGTACGGACACACACCGTGAAGCGCATTGTCCATGAAGTTGCTCACGTAGCGTGACTGATTTGCGAACGTGTTGGTCACGGTCGTGTCGTAGACGCCAAAGTCCCACGCAAGCGCGGTGGTCGTTCCGATGGATCCGCCCGCGGCGATTGCAACTGCACTACTCGGCGGCGACGTCATTGTGGTGTCTGATGGATTGAGCGGTCCAGCGCTCACGATCGCCGCGATCGGATTGTAGACGTGGTCGACCCTGAACGTGACGGTCGGGCTCACCCTAAAGACAAGGAGGTACTGATTGATGTTCTGCTCGCGATAGAACGCCATTTGCTCAAGCGTCGCTTGTGCGGGTGCGTAAACACTGATCGCCGCCGTCCCCGAAACGAAGAAGTACGAGTGGGGTTTGATCTCGCGTGTGTTAGGCGATCCAGGCGGCGCGATCGCGCTGATGCGCGAGAGCTCGGTCACGTTCGCGGTGAACTGCACGGTTGCCGGAGCGGCATCGGTGCCCGCATCAACTGCAACCCCAGCGTCGCTTGCCACGGGCGCGTCCGCCGGGGCGGCATCTGGCGACGCATCTACAGCGCCAGGGGCTCCGCTGTCGGGAGCGCTAGTTGCACCGCTATCGGGAGCGCCAGTTGCTCCGCCATCGGGCGCTGCGCTCGAAGAACATGAAGGCGCCGCAACAAGCATCGCCAGAATGCCCAAAAAGAAAGTTCGCGCCTGAACCCCGCCAATATTCACGGTCCGCCTCCTCAACCCGTGCGCGAATCGCGCGAAGGAGAGGTACGACACGTAAGGGTAAGCGCTTAAGGCCAAGGACGGCAGCCACGAGGGCAAACCTGACCATGGGTCCATTTCCAAGCGAGCCCACTGAAGGCTTCGCCCGAAGCGCCCGCGAAACGCTAGCCTCGTTGCCATGGATCCCAACGCGGAAAGACCCACCGTCATTATTCGTCACTGTGACAGTTACGATGTAGAGACCATCCGCCGCATCGTCCGCGAAGGCCTCGAAGAACTGGGACTTAGGCCAACCGGCAAGACACTTCTAAAGCCCAACCTCGTCGCAGCAGGCGATCTTTTTGAGCACGCCCACACGCGCGTCGAATTCACAGAAGGCGTCTTGCTTGCACTCCGCGATCGCGACCAGGGCTCTGTGACCGAACTTGCCGTCGGCGAACGCTGCGGCATCACCGTACCAACGCGCATGTCATACGAGGCTGCGCACTACAACCCAATGCTCAAGAAACTTGACGTTAGGCGTTACTGTTTCGAAGAGGTGCCGCAGGTCGAAATCCCATTGACGCACCCGGGGCGATTGCGCGACTACCTCTTCACTCCCGAACCCGTGGCGCAGGCCGACTTCTTCGTCAACTGCCCTAAGTTCAAGGCGCACCCTTGGACAACCGTGACGTTCTCGATGAAGAACTACATCGGCATTCAGGACGACCGACATCGGTTGATCGATCACGACCATCGATTGAACGAAAAGATCGCCGACTTGCAGTACATCGTGCAGCCACAGTTCATCGCTATCGACGCGATCATCGCCGGCGAAGGTCGCATGCTCACACCGATTCCATTCGCGATGAACTTGATCATCATGGGTAACAATCAACCCGCTTTCGACGCTGTCTGTTGCGCAATCATCGGCGTTGATCCGCACGACGTCGACCACATCGCACTTGCCTCAAAGCGCGGTTTCGGTCCCATCGATCTTCCCGCCATCACCATCAAAGGTGACGTGTCGCTCGACGACGCACGCAAGCGCGCGCACGGCTTCCAGGTCGGGCTCATTCGCGTTGAGAAGTACTTCGAAGGTACCGCCATCACCGCATACGCCGGCCCGCCACCCGAGGGAGAGAAGACAGACTACTGCTGGGGAGGGTGCCCAGGCGCGATCGAAGAGGCGATCGAAATTCTCCGCCTCTTCGACAAAGAGTGCGACGCGAAGATGCCGCGCATGCACGTGGTGTTCGGCAACTACAAGGGCGATATCGATGCGAGACCCGGTGAAAAAGTGGTCTTCATTGGAGACTGCGCCGAGTGGAAGGGCAAGATAGGCAACGAACTTGTCCAAATACGTTCGGTATACAAAGACCGCGCAACCAAGGATCCGCACCATGCGAAGCACGACGACATCTTCGCGAAGATGCTCTCGGTGAGCACGAAGCTTGGAACGTCACGTGGGTCGCACGTGCGCATCGAAGGATGCCCCGTGAGTGTCGCAGAGCAAGTGCTTGCGCTCGTGTCGTTGGGCGGATTGAAGAACCCGTATTTCGACGGGAAGAACATGTTGGACTTTAACCGCGCCTATTTCGCGTGGCGAGCGACGCAGGTAACGCAACGCATGCGTGGCGTGCCGTATCAGAAGTTGGGACCGACGCAGCGGGGAGAGGGAATGCCGGTGATTGGCGGAGGCAGCGAAAAATAGCGCGGACCCGATTGGAGCAATTGCGGATTCGGTCAGCCGCCGCGTAGCTCGCGCATCCCGCGGCCGGTCTTGCGACGCAATAGGTTGCGCAGTGTCGTGCCGTCCTTGTAGCCAACTTCTTCTGCGATGCGGTCAATCGTGGCGTCGGAGGTTTGCAGCCGATGAATCGCGCGCGAAATACGCAGGTCTTGGATATACGCAAGCGGCGAACGGCCGAGGACATGACGGACGTGGCGGTGAAGCGTGCGCTCGCTCAGACCCGCTGCTTGCGCCGCGTCCGCGATATTGAAGGTCGCCAAGTGCTCCCGACTCCAACGTTCGAAGCGTTCGACGGCGGGGTCGTTGTGAGCGATCTGGTCGACAATGGCATAGGCCGCCTGCGAAGTTCGTTTGTCGCACAAGAGGTAGCGTGCGGTCGTGCTCGCAAGGTCCGGACTGACGCGGCGGATGAGCCACAGCGAGAGATCGACGTGTGCGAGTGCTGCACCCGCCGTGACCACACCCGGCCCGGGAACGACCATTTTTGACTCGTCGAGCAACACGCGAGGAAAGCGCGAGCGGAAGTCCGCACTGAGCCACCAACTGGTCGTGGCCGGCGCACCATCAAGCACACCCGAGTGGGCGACTACGTAGGTTCCCGTGCAAGCCGCGGCCACGTCGACTCCGGCACGATGCCAGGTGAGCAGCCGCTCGCTCGCTTGGCGGATGTCGGCGCGCTGCAGAAGCGCAGCAAGCGCGCTCGGTTGATTGCAGCCCATTGCAGGCACGACCACGATGTCCGGCTTAGCGTTGGGTGGCGGACCGACTGGCACCACAAGTCCGTGCTGCGTGCGCACGTCGCTCCGCACACCGAAAACTTCCAACCGGAAGCGAGGGCCGTTGTCCATCGACGAAGCTGACAGTCCGTCGGCCAGCGCAAATGTGTCGAGAACTGAACTCAGTCCGAGATCGAAGACACCGTCGAGAACCAGGATTCCGATGTGCATATCACTCCCTCATGAAGTGACACGTGTACCCGCCGGGGTGCTTCACCAGGTATTGCTGGTGGTAGTCCTCGGCCTTCGTGAAGGGACCCGCGTCGATGATCTCCGTCACGATGGGCGCCTTCCACTTGCCGCTCGCGTCGATGCGCGCCCTCACGATCTCCGCAACGCGTTTTTGCTCCGGCGAAGTGACGAATATCGCTGAACGGTACTGCGTTCCAACGTCGTTGCCTTGGCGGTTTTTCGTCGTTGGGTCGTGCATCTTGAAGAAGAAATTCTCGAGCAACGTTTCGAACGTGAGCTTCTTTGGATCGAAGACGATGCGGACGGATTCGGCGTGACCCGATTTTCCCTTCTTCACAATTTCGTAACCTGGATTGGTCACAATTCCGCCTGTGTACCCAACTTCGGTTTCGAGTACGCCGGGAATCGCGCGTAGAAGCTCTTCCATGCCCCAGAAGCACCCGCCAGCAAGGACCGCTGTCTCGAGGGTGGTCTCGCAACCCCTGACCGCTTTCTCGCCTTCCTTCGGTGGCGGCGGGATCGCGCACGAGTTGCTTGTCGCCGGCGGGAGTTGTCCGGTCGCAATCACGCTTGCCCACTCTCCGTATCCCTCGGCGGAGAGATCCTTGGCATGGACAAATCGCAGCGACGCCGAGTTGATGCAATAGCGCAGACCACTCGGGGCCGGACCGTCGTCGAAAACGTGACCGAGATGCGAATTGCCATCGCGCGAACGCACTTCGGTGCGCGTCATGCCGAGCGTCGAATCAGTCTTGCTCACGACGCGCGAAGGATCGATCGGCCTTGCGAAACTTGGCCAGCCAGTGCCTGAATCGAATTTGTCGCGCGAGCTAAAGAGAGGCTCACCCGTGGCAATGTCGACGTAGAGCCCAGCCTCATGATTGTCCCAAAACGAGTTGCGAAACGGCGGCTCCGTACCGGCGCGTTGCGTGACCTCGTACTGCATTGGCGTGAGGCGTTTGCGCAACTCGTCGTCTGTGGGCCTGTCGTATTTGCGATTCGTCATCACTGAACTCTCTTTCGTCGCGACTCTGCTGACTGCCGCATTGCGCGATCGACATGCAACCGCGAGCGTCATCATGAGAAGGCAAATCAGCATACCCACTCGCATCAAATTGGCCTGTGTCATCGTTTTCTCTCCAGGTTCAGGAGAAGGTACGAAGGGCACGACCATTTGTTTCGCCTCGGCGAGGCGATTCTTGCATTACTGCGCAACGCTGAATCGGACGGTCTCAACAAAGTTGTAATACCGCTGATTGTACGCCTTATCGCGCAGCGAGAGCTCTTGCAGACCCCACGTGCCAGGTGCCGAACCGACGGGCAAGACCACATTGATCTCGTAGTCGGTCCACGCGGTCGGATCGCCCTGGAAGAACACTGAATAAAAGTTCGGGTGATAGTGGTACTGAAAATGCGAAATGCCTTGCGGATCGAGCAGACGATAACTGACGACGCCGAGTCCCGCGCGATCGTCGCGCACTTGGTACTGAATCTTGACCAGTGTCTCGCCATCGGGAGCATTGGGCTTCGTTGGACTCGCTGAGACTCGAATCGCGTGAAGACCCTGGGCGACGTTGTCGCTCAAGCAGACCTCTGGCCCCGTCGTATCGGCAAGCGTCGTCACGACTGGAGTCGAAACGAGGGGCTGGTGTTGCGGTGACGACGAGAAGAACTGGGTACGTCGATTGCCAGCAGAGTCGACCATGATGACGGACGGCACTCCATACGAACCCGACGAAACGTAGTTGGTGAGCAAGAAATCGACATTCCCGCGTTGTGTCGCCGGATCGTAGTTGCCCCAGGCTTCGAGCGCGTACATCGACGGCGCAGACGGATTCGACAGTGTTGCGTAAACCGATTGCCACGCCTCCATCGACTTGTCTTCATCCACCTTCCAGCTCACGCGCACGCGCTGCACCGGATACGTGTTGCCACCTTCCAGATAGGTTTCATCCGTGCGCGTCAGCGCAAGTGAATTCGGAACGTACTTCGGCGCCGTCACGTCCTCGAGTGGGTTGTTGATCGAGAGTCGGAACCCAAAGTCGTTCATGCCTTCGAAACGTTGGTTGCCCACGGCATCGGTGACCACAATCTGGTCGGTCTTCCAAAGGCCTGCTTTCGCATACTTGCTGAGCGTCAATTCCCCCCGCAGGATCGACCCCGAGGCGTTGGTCGGAGCAAGCCAGAGATCAACGAACGAGCCAATCTCACTGAAGAGCCTTAGGTTCGCATTCGTAGCACCTGCGAAGACGTTGTTCATCACGTTGAGCTCTATTTCGATCGTAACGACCTTGTCTTCGACGCCCTTGCCCGTCGCAGTAACGTCAACTCTCTTTATCTTCCCAGGAAAGTCGTAGTCGGGATACAGATTGAGAACTTCGAACGTAAGCGCCGTCGGTATCCTCGAGATGTAGCGATCGCCTTGCATGACGCGGTCCCGAACGAACTCGAACTTCGGCAGCGATCGGGAACGAAGTGCGTCCGGATTGAGCACGAAATATGACAGCGATTCCGCCATATCTTCGTCGGGATTCTTCTTGTGGGCATAGGCGGTTACAAATTCGGTCGTCTTGGTCGTCGACCATCCGTCAGGATCATTGACGTTCGGGGTCCAGCCACCCACAGAGACCCAGTCTGCGCGCAGCTTTGCTGAGAAGACGTTGGCCCAAAGGAAGTGTGACTTCTCGTGGAGGATCAGCCGGTGCATGTGATCGGGGTCGCCGCTAAACGCTGCGTCCAAGAACTCGATGTATCCGTTCGAGGGCCACGCAACGGCCGGTGCGTCGTAGAGTGGGTGCTTCATGCCGTCCTTGCGACGAACCACATACGAAAGCCCCGACACAACGTGGTAGCCGGTCGGCATTTCCTCGAACATGTTGATGAGCTCGACGAGCTCAGTCGAATGAAACGCTTGAAAACTCCCGGCCCCTTCGGCGGTCGTCCCGCTCGTGAGCGTCGCGTAATTGGCAACGACGGTGCTGCACCCGAATCGCTCTTTTAGGATCTTCTCAACAGCGCCAAGCGCCTCTCCGTTTTGCGTCACGTAGCGAACGGCTGCGTGGTGAAGTCGTTTGGAAAAGAAATTCCCTTTCACGCCATCGAGCAACACGAGCCGCGGAGTCGCGTAGGTGAGCGCGTCGGCCGAAAGCGTGACTGCGTCGCCGTCAGCGTTGGTAACAACGGAGATGTCGTTCGCAATTGACGCCGTCGAGAGCACCCACTTCGACGCCTTGAGCGTCTGCACCGAGGCGCTATCGCGTTTGCTTTGCGGAATGGTCCGCATCGTCTCGAGCAAGCGGTAACTTGCCTCCTGCGTCCAGGGAGATCCCTCGTCGCTAAGGATGATGTTGTAGTCGTGAAGCAGCGTGTCGGCCGACGCGAGGTCTGGAACGGCGACCGTCTGACTCAGAAATGTGATCGCAGGGGGGGCGTTGAGATAGGCGCTCTGCTCGTAGCCCGATCGCGAGACGTCTTGCTCCCAGTGGTAGGTGAACTTGTCACTGCCGAGTTTAGTTGTGACGCTGGCAAAAACCAGCTCGTCCCAAGGCGTTGCATTCACCGCAACGCGGATCTTCTTGGCGGAAGGCGTCGTGTGGCCAGGCGCGTAGAACTTCAGGTAGTAGGATCCCTCCGGAACCTTGTCGAAGAGGTAGACCTGGTTATTCGTAACTGATTTAGTTACAATATATTTGTCGTTCCCAAGGGTGACGGTCACGTTGGCGCCACTGCTGAGGCCGGACACTGCACCGGTGACACGCGGTCGTGGAAGTATGATTTCGTCGCGTGGCGTGCACACCGCCTTGCCCCCGCTATTCGCGCACGTCGCTTCGCTCACGTTGCCGCAGCCACCGTTCGCAGTCACGCAAGGATCGGTCGCGTCGCCGGCCTCGCTCGCGGTCGCACCCGAATCGATCACGCTACCCGTGTCACTCGGGGGTGAAGGAGCGTCAGCGGGTCCCGCGTCCGCTCGAAATCCCGCATCCTCACGCGGACTCGTTGCAGCGCTCGCCCCATCGAGAGCGGCTGAGTTGCCCGCGCCTGCATCGACCTCAGCCGCTGGGTCCCCAACGACGTCCCCCGGCATAGCATTGCAACCAGCGACGACCAGAGAGAGCCAGACGAAAAACTGCTTCAACAGGCTCCTCCGCGCTCGTAGAGGTGGATAACCAAAGGAGATGAACGGCAGGCTTGGGCGCAACCTGAGCGCCCCGCGACCCGTCAACTCGAAAACGCCGCAAAAATAGCATTCAGGGGCTTTTTCCTGGCCGCCGCACCCAATTCCGCTTACTTCGCGCGCGCCCAACCGGGTTACGGTTGCGCGGCAGGAGAGCCTTCGCACATGAGTGAACTTCAGAAAATTCGCAATATCGGGATCAGTGCCCACATCGACTCGGGCAAGACCACGCTGACCGAGCGCATTCTCTTCTACACCAAGCGCATTCACGCCATCCACGACGTGAAGGGCAAGGACGGCGTCGGCGCCAAAATGGACTCGATGGACCTCGAACGAGAGCGCGGCATCACGATTCAGTCGGCCGCGACGCACTGCTCGTGGAAGGGCAACCATATTAACATCATCGACACCCCTGGCCACGTCGACTTCACGATCGAAGTTGAGCGTGCGCTTCGAGTGCTTGACGGCGCGATTCTCGTGCTCTGTGGGGTCGCCGGCGTGCAGTCGCAGTCACTGACCGTCGATCGTCAGATGCGACGGTACAGCGTTCCACGCATCGCGTTCGTCAATAAACTTGACCGTGCTGGCGCCAATCCCTACCGCGTCAAAGATCAGCTCCGCGAGAAGCTCAATCTGAACCCCGTCATGCTTCAAATCCCGATTGGGCTCGAAGACAAGCTCGAAGGCGTCGTCGATCTCATCGAGATGAAGGCCTACCGCTTCTCCGGTCCGAACGGCGAAGAGATCAGCGCTGGCGACGTACCGGCCGATCTCAAAGATGAGGCCGAAAAGTACCGCGCTGAAATGCTCGATCAACTTTCGCTCTTCGACGATGCGCTTGCGGAAGCGATCCTCGAGGAAAAAGTGACGCCGGAGCTGATTCAGGCGGCAATCCGGACCGGCACGATCGCGCTCAAAATTGCGCCCGTGATGATGGGTTCAGCCTACAAGAACAAAGGCGTTCAGCTTTTGCTCGACGGTGTGAACGCGTACCTTCCGCATCCCGCAGACGTCGAAAACGCCGCCGTGAACCTCGACAAGAACGAGGAACGCGTGATCCTTTCCAGCAGCGAAAACGACCCACTGATCGCCCTCGCGTTCAAGCTCGAAGACGGCCGGTTCGGTCAGCTCTCCTACGTGCGCATCTATCAAGGCAAGCTTGTGAAGGGCATGGAGGTCACCAACACGCGCACTGGCAAGCGTCACAAGGCGGGCCGTCTTGTGCGTATGCACTCTGACGAAATGGAAGACATCGACCAGAGCTCGCCGGGAGACATCGTCGCGATGTTCGGTATCGACTGCAACTCAGGCGACACGTTCACCGACGGCAAACTCAACTACGCCATGACCTCGATGTTCGTTCCGGACTCGGTCATCTCCCTAACGGTCACGCCAAAAGACAACAAGGCGCAGACCAACATGTCGAAGGCGCTTCGTCGCTTCACCAAGGAAGATCCAACCTTCCGTGTGAGCGCCGATCCAGAGACGGGCGAGACCATTATCGCAGGCATGGGCGAACTTCACCTTGACGTGTACGTCGAGCGCATGAAGCGCGAGTACCAAGCTGAGGTCATCACCAGTCCGCCGCGCGTTGCGTACCGAGAGACGATCACCAAGAAAGTTAACTACTCGTACACCCACAAGAAGCAGACCGGTGGTTCGGGGCAGTTCGGTCGCATCGGTGGGTTTCTTGAACCTTCACCCGAGAAGTACCTCTTCAACGACGAGATCTCTGGCGGCATCATTCCGCGCGAGTTCATTCCTGCGGTCGACAAGGGATTCCAGTCGATGTTGCCGAAGGGCCTCCTCATCGGCGCACCGGTCGTCAACGTTGCGGTCACACTCGACGACGGCGGCTATCACCCCGTCGACTCAAGCGACATCGCATTCCAAGAGGCCGCGCGCGGCGCATGGCGCGAGACCTACGGAAAAGCAGGGCCGCAGATTCTCGAGCCGATCATGAAAGTCGCGTGTGAAGGTCCGACCGAATACCAAGGCGGCATGACCGGCCTCCTCATGCAGCGCCGCGGCATCATCATTGGAACCTCGGAAGGTGAAGGCTTCGCTCACGTCGAGGCGGAAGTTCCACTCGCCGAGATGTTTGGTTTCTCGACGGCCATTCGTTCGTCCACTCAGGGCAAGGCGGAGTTCACCATGGAGTTCGCCAAGTACGCGCCAACGCCTGCTTCGATCAGCGAAGAACTGATCAAGAAGCACCGCGAGGAAGAAGCGAAGAAGAAGTAAGTCCACTTACTCGTCTGCTCTGAGCGCTGAGGTCCCGAAAAGGCCACCTCGGCGCTTTCTCTTTGCGTGCGCATTTTTTGACGGTTGTGCTGACGACGCCAGCTCGAGCGATACCGCTTGCGCGCGCACGTTCCGGTGCGAAGACAGGCCCAACTGGGGCAAACAACTTTATGAAAAGAGACTCTTCACATGAAACTTCAACTTACGTTTGTTGGATTGACGATCTTGGTAGCGGGCTGCGGCAGCGCGGTCGAAACGAAGAACGCTCCCGAAGTCGATGACGAAGCGGCCACAGTGCGAACGCAGGACTGTGTTTTTGGTTCCTCGATGTCGCACTTTTTCGAAGCCGCTGAAGAGAACGGGTTTGGGGTCGACACCGCCGTCCTGAAGTACGACGCGCTCACCGCAGCCCAAAAGATGCAGCTTAGGACGATTTATGATCTGGCCGATAACGCAGCCGTCGAATCGTTCTTAGTGGGCAAGCAGCTCATTGTCGACACCATCGCGGAGTTGGGTGGACCTCGCAAGTTCGAGCTCTTCAGAGCAGCTCAGGGCCGCATGCGAATCCAGTCAGGCACCTTCGTGCTCGCCGGCACGTCGGCCGTTGTGGCGAAGTTTGGTAACTACGATGAGATTAAGTCTTGCCTTGTGACGAAACTCGGCGGCCTCGATCTGCGCGGAAAGGCGTGCGCATTCGGCGACAACGTGGACGAGTGGCACGGCAGCACCAGCATTGACCTTGGGCGGAGCTCCACAATCAAGCCGAAGAGCGCTCTCGGCGCCCTCCGCAAGGCGCAACTCTTGGCTGCGACCGAGGCGACCGACCTCAACTACGTTCTGGACCAGCCGTTCGAGATCTATGAGTACCGAACGATAAAGGTTCAGGGACTTGACCAAAAATTCACGTACGTCTGGTACTCGGACAACGAAAGCGGAGCGATCTTCCGCCAAGGTTCCGCCGACGTCGTTGCACGCGTCGGCGACAAAGATATCGGACAATGTCTCGTCGCCACGCGCGGCGCTCCCTAACGACCGGGTTGCACTTACGCAAACGCGAACCTTCGAGGTGTCCATGACGAGGCACAAAACCGTGTTATGAACGGCCCCTCGGAGGTTCTCTGCCATGCTGACCCGTCGTTCAGTGATTGCCCTGTCGTCGCTCGCCTTGCTCACCACCTTGGGGGTAAGCGCATGCAACAAGAAGTCTGAGGACGAAATCGTCGTAGGCGCATTCTTGTCTCTTACCGGCGCAGACTCAACATTTGGTCTCGATACCAAAAAGGGAATCGAGCTCGCCGTTGAACAAGCCAACGCCGGAGGCGGAGTCAAGGGCAAGAAGATCAAAGTGATCTACGAGGATGACAAATCGAACGCGACGGAAGCAACGCAGAAAGTTCAGCAGTTGATCGACCGCGACAAAGCCGTGGCGATTCTCGGTGAAGTCGCTTCGAGCCGCACAAAGGCTGGAGGCCTCGTCGCGAATTCGAAAAAAGTTCCGCTCGTTACCCCGTCATCGACCGCGGTCGACATTACGAAAGACCGCGAATACGTTTTTCGAAGTTGCTTTACGGACGCGCAACAAGGTGAAGTTGCAGCTCGTTTCGTTCGAGAAAAACTCGGCAAGGCGAGCGTCGGTTTGCTCTTCAATGCACAGGACCCTTACTCGTCGGGGCTGGCGGACACGTTCCGCGAGCACTTCGAAAAACGGGGTGGCAAGATCGTCGCAAGCAAAGGCTTCCCAGACAAGGAAACCAACTTTACGACCTACCTGAGCGAGCTCAAGACTGGCAATCCCGAGATCATCTTCGCGCCCGTCTACTACACGCAGATGGTGACCATCGGGCGCCAAGCAAAACAACTCGGCCTTACGGGCGCTTCGTTTGTCGGCGGCGACGGTTGGGAGTCAACCGACCTTCTTACCGGCGCTGCCGCGGAGCTCGAGGGCGCCTATTTCACGAATCACTACGCACCCGATGTGCCTTGGGAACACAGCAAGGCGTTCATGACGGCGTTCAAAGCAAAGCACAAGGAAGTCCCAAACGGCCTTGCCGCTCAAGGATACGACGCGGCACGTATGCTCTTTGACGCGGTCTCTCGCGCATCCGACTTCAGCCCCGAAGCCATTCGCGTCGCGCTGACTCAAACCAAGGACTTCAAGGGCGCAACTGGCATTCTGACCATCGACAAAGAGCGAAACGCGAGCAAGCCCGTCGTTGTTGTGAAAATCACGGGTGGGGCGTTCAAGTACTTCACTGAGTATAAGTTGAACTAGTCCCTCGCCGTGGACGCACTAAGCCATGCGCCCACGGCTTCACAGCTGGTCGTTCGATTGGCAATGCGCCCTGGTCAGGGAAATTCGTCCACCAAGTTGACATTATCGTGAGGATTTTCGACGCACTCATAACGGGGCTCGCCCAAGGCGGCATGATCGCGCTTGTCGCGCTCGGCTACACGATGGTGTTCGGAGTTCTGAAGATGATCAACTTCGCGCACAGCGAAGTGTTCATGATGGCCGCATACGTTGGTCTGTTCGTCATCACCGCCGTTGGAGGGGCCGCGCATCCTCTTCTTGCGGCTGCCGCGGGAACGATCGTCGCGATGTTCGCGTGCTCGCTCATGGGCATCACGATCGAGCGCGTCGCGTACAGACCGATTCGTGCCCGCACGCGCGGAAGCAAGCTCGCGCGCGTGACCCCGCTCGTGACTGCGCTCGCTGTTTCGGTGCTCCTCCAAAATCTCGCCCAGTTGCTATTTACGGCGCGCTATCGACCCTATCCTCAACTGTTTCGCAATACGCGCCCGATCATTTTTGTCGTCGCCATCGCGATGATGGTTTTCCTCGAACTTGTCGTTAAGAAGACGTGGTTTGGGAAGGCAATGCGCGCTCTCTCGACCAATGAGGAGGCCGCGCGTCTGATGGGCGTGCGCACATCACGCACCATCGCGATGACGTTCGCGCTCGGCTCCTCTCTCGCGGCGGTCGGCGCCGTCCTCTATTGTCTCGATCAGTCGCAGGCCTATCCGACGATGGGCTTCAAGATCGGAACGCAGGCGTTCGTTGCCGCGGTTCTTGGTGGCATTGGTAATATTCCGGGCGCCATGCTCGGCGGGTTGCTCATTGGCATCATTGGCGAAATGGTCAAGCTTACTTCCTATTCTGGCGGCGTCGACGTCCTCGTGTTTGTGGTGCTTGTACTCGTGCTCTTGGCACGGCCGGCGGGCCTACTTGGCACCGCCCGGGTCGAAAAAGTCTAAATCGATTCCAATGGTTGACTATGAAGGCGCTTTACTACAGTCCCTTTCATCACCCGTTCGTGTGCTGGGTCTCGTGCGTCCTGTTCATCGCCGCGCTGCTCGTCACGAGACGTGATTCGCGTTTCCTTGCGAGCCGATTTTTTGCGACGTTCTTTTGGGTTTTTACTCTCGAGATCGCCGCGGACGCCCTTATTACGGGCGGGTGGTCGCCGGTGCCTGGGTCCTCAAGGGTTGGGACGGCACTGTCCATCGCGTTCGTGGTCCTCGGTGATTTTCGCTATTTCTTGCTCGTTGAGTACGTTCTCGCGAAGCGACTCACGCTTGGGGTCGCACTCCGAGCCGTCGCATTTTCACTTTTGATTCCGTTGGCAACGGCGCCAATTTCTTCGGTCGATTCGCGCGTGCTCTATCTCCTCTATGAAGCGAGCTTTGCCTGTGTCGCGCTGCTGATGCGCTTCTTCGTCATTCCGATGCGTGGCCGCGCGCTCGAGCCAGATGCGCGCGCGTATCTCTACTTGCTCACGGGCTTCGAGATGGTCCAGTACGTCGCGTGGGCCATTGCCGACATACGCATTATTCGCGGGCACGAGCTTGGCTGGCTCCTACGCATTGTGCCCGACGCCCTCTACTACGCTGTGTTTCTCGCGTTTGCGTGGTTCGGCCTTCCAAAGTCGCTGCGTCGCGGCGAGCTTGCGTCGTGAGGCGCATCGCGATTGTTCTCGCTCTCGTGAGCTGCTCGCGAAGCACGTCTCCGTCGAAGCCCCCCGCGATCATCTTTCGCAGCAATGAGCCACACATCGTCGACAGCGAAGCGATGAAGCGCGCAGCCGGCGTGACCGACATCGAGGGGTTCGACCCCTACTACCAACGCAAAAAGCACTTTCGTGGTTACGAATTAGCCAAGACGCTCGTCAAGTCGCTTGACCTACCGATCGAGACGCTACGGAAAGCGTATTTCGTGATGCGTGCCAAGGACGGCTACGAGGTTCCCATCTCGGGAGAGAGGCTCCTCGAACCGGGTGCGTTCATCGCGTTCGAAGACGTCGACGTACCCGCGTGGGAACCCATCGGACCGCAGCGTGCGCACCCGGGTCCATTCTACCTTGTGTGGCGGGAGCAACATCAAGGCAACCTCGACACGTACCCGCGGCCGTGGCAATTGGCCGCAATCGAAGTCACCACATTTGAGTTGGTGTACCCGCACGTCACGCCACCGAAAACCGCAGCCGCTCCGGCCTTGCGTGGCTTCGATATCTTCAAAGACACGTGCATTCGTTGCCATGCCATCAACCGAGAAGGGGGACACGTTGGGCCCGATCTCAATGTGCCCAAGAGCATCGTCGAGTACCGCGAGGCGGCGCAAATCAAGGCGTATGTTCGCAATCCGCTCGCCTTTCGCTATGGCAACATGCCTGCGCACCTGCACTTATCGGAGGTCGACCTCGACGCACTCGTTTTCTATTTCAAGGAGATGAGTCAGCATAAGCACGACGACCCCGCCAAAAATCCATGAAGGCCGATACGAACGTCACATCAACGAAGGTGAGCGCGCTATGGCAAACGCTGCCTCACCGCATTCGTGATGTCGCGAGTGCGACCCCGATGGACTCAGCACCACTCGGCGCTTGTATCGTCACAGGGCTTGGCACGTCGGAGTGGCCAGCTCGGGTGCTCGAATGGTCAATGCGGGCGCAAGGTGCAGCTTGCGAGTTCGTGCCCCTTAGCCGCTTTGTCACCGATGCACCGCCGGGCAATACACTGGTACTTTTCTCGCAGTACCTGTCGAACAATGCGGCCCTCTGCCTTCGGGAAAAGGACCGATACCGGCAAATCGTGCTCGTCAGTGCACTTGACGATGTCCAATGCCGCGAGCGATTGTCCGCGCTAGACGTTGATCTTCCGGCGTTCACCTTGCTCACCGTGGCAACGCCCCCTGAGCGGAACATTCTCTTTCGACCGATCGGACCCGCACTGATGGCGACGACGGGGGTCTCACGCTTGCTGCAAGCTTGCGGTCTGTCCCCGCTTCCACTTGAGGCCATCGCGCAATGCTACGAAGCCGATCGCATGGTCAATGCAATTGACGACGTGCCTTGCGTCGTTCTTTCGGTTGGGCGCGACGCGGGCATTGCGTCGGCGCTCGCATGGAAGGCGAATGAAGCGCTCGGCCTGCCCGTGCCCTCTTGGGACGCGATCGGTTTCGCACACGGCGGCTTTCAGGCGATTTTCGACGGCCCGAAGACCGAGGTTCTCCTTCTCTTGCCGCACGTTCCGTCGGCCTCCGTCATTGAAGATGGCATACGGGCGATGCTTGCGCCGCGAGCACACGCACTACGTGTATTTCGCGCCGATGGTGTACCGGCGCCGTTTGCTTACGACGCGCCGTTCACACGCTATTTGCTGGCGCGGATTGCGAGGAACGCGCGCGATCTCGAAGCGTGGCCTGGCAAGGGTTGCGACGCCGCGATGTACAACCTGACGACGGTCGACGCCAAGTAGGCTGCAGCGGAGCGAAGGTGTCTACAGCTTGAAGTCGCTCGCACAAGCTTTCCGTGACGCCATGTTCGTGCACATGAACTTGAATGTCTGCTCGATCTGCGTGCACTCGCTCTTCGATACAGCCTTCGTGTTTGGGTAGAGCACATAATGCCCCGCCACCGCGCTGGTCGCTGCAGTCTTAAAGTCAAACACCGTAAGGCGCCCAAGGTCGACGCAGCAGTTAGAATCGCAAACCGCGGTCATGATCAAGTGGCCGGGATCATCGGACACTACAATTGCCGTCGTGAAACCCTGACCCTGCATGATACGCGCGCTGTAATAGAGGTTCTCATCGGTGTGCTGCGCCAACGTGTCCTTCAAGATGTGGTCGGCAGGAATCCCTCGATCCACCAGTAGCTTCGCCAGCGCGTCAGCCTCAACATATTGGTTGTGGGCCGCCGCACCGGAAACAATGAAGCGATCGGCGTAGCCCTCGTGCGCGAGTGCCACCGCGATGTCCGCGCGCTTTGTCTGACAAGTTGCCGCGGTCCCATCCGTGTTTGACGGGCAACCCAAAAGGATGATGACGTCATGCGCTTTGGAGACGCACGAACCCGCGTTCGGTTGGCTCGCATAGGGATTTGTCGGCAGCGAACCGGCATAGATCTTTGTCATGTCATCGACGGCGCATGCCGCGCCCGGGCTCAAAGCCGCGTCGGACTTCGCGTCGGCTTCGCTCGACGGAGCATCCGCTGGCGAAGGGGTGTCCGGCCGCATC
>JAHFDY010000054.1 GCA_023248735.1 Myxococcales bacterium | reverse complement strand
TCCGCGTGCTTCAGCAGTCGCAGGTCTGGATGGACGAGGCTATTGAGGACGCCAGGTCGACGACCGGGACGATGATCGAAGCGAAGTTCGAACTCGACGACCAAGGGAAGCTCTCGCTCAGTCTCTATCCTGCGGGGAAATCCATCCGCGTTGATGCGGAGCGCAACGTCTTTCAAGAGCTTGCGGGTGATCCGACCGCGTCACCGTTCGCCGGCTCGCTTGAAGTCTTCAAAGACCAGGAACACCTCACACGGTCGGCACGCGACCTCACCCTCGTCCAACTGAGTCGAGTGAGCTTGCTCGAGGCCGTCGAGCGGTCATCGTGCGATGGTTTCGTCTTCTGGGCGATTCCGACGGTTCGTCGCGGACGCGCAGGCTACGGCGTGTACACCGCCAACGGGAAGAAGCAGAAGTACCGCTTCATCGACGGCGATGGGAGCAGCGCGCGAACGGCGTCTCACCCGACCGACCTCGGTGCAGGACCGGGTGCTCGTGCAACCGACGAGCGCACACCGGAACTTGGATCGGACTTGAGCGTTCTTAAGACGGCCAAGGTAACAATGGCACAGGCTCTCGCCTCCTTAGAGGAGGCGCACGGCCCGACCATTGAAGCCAAGTACGAGCTCGATGGCGGAGGCAAACTCAGCCTGAGTGTATATCCGGTGAAGGACATCGCACTCGATGCGGAACGC
This sequence comes from Myxococcales bacterium, assembly GCA_023248735.1. Taxonomy (GTDB): domain Bacteria; phylum Myxococcota_A; class Polyangia; order Polyangiales; family Polyangiaceae; genus JAHFDX01. Next base: position 23,608 of record JAHFDY010000054.1, on the reverse strand, counting down.
TGCGCATTCGGAGAGCTAGCGGGCGACCCCACGACGAAAACATTCAACCCATCGTTCGAAGAGTTCAAAGTGCCCGACGTGGAGCATCTGACGCGCTCCGCGCGAGACATCACGATCGTTCAGACCGCAAGCCTCACGCTCCGTCAGGCTGTCGATTCCGCACAGAAGGCGATGCCCGGTGGATTTGTCTATTGGGCGATCCCGACCATTCGCGACACGCGTGCTGGCTACGGCATTTATGTCTACGGGACCGACGGGAAGAGCCACTACTTTTTCATCAGCTGAATGCTGATACTGGACGTCACGACGAAGCACCATGAGGGAAAACCATGTTTGATTGTCGATACTTCTTTGTCCTTCTGCCGTGCATCGCTGCGTGCTCGTGTTCGGCGCCGGGAGGTGGTGCTCCGAGCAACGACGCCGCGTCCTACGACCCCGTTGACGGTGCCACGGCTGTCAGCAACACCACCGATCCCCTTACCGTTCTGATACCAGATGGCGAGGTCGGCATCGGCTTCGACGACCTCCGCTACTCGGCGGCGCTTCATCGCGTCCTGGTGCCGGGGGGTCGTGCAGGCGTCGTCGCTCTCGTAAACCCAGATTCAGGCGGCGTCGAGACCATCGGTGGTTTCAGTACCGAGGCGACCTTCGGCGGGGGACACGACTTCGGTGTTACTTCCGTCGACGAGGGTCGGGGCTTTCTTTTCGCCACGGATCGAACCAGTGGAAAGCTCCACGTCATTGATCCGAGGGCCAAGCAGATCGTGAGCTCCGCAGTCCTTGGCGCTGGAGCGGACTACGTGCGCTACGTGGCTGCCACCGACGAGTTGTGGGTTACCGAACCGAACGCAGACAGAATAGAGATCTTCTCGCTCTCAGCGGACTCGATTCCCGTTCTTACGTCGGTCGCCACCGTGGCCGTTCGCAACGGCCCTGAATCGCTCGTGGTCGACGGCAAGCGTGGTCGCGCTTACACCCATCGCTGGGACACCTCGACGGTCGCGATCGACGTGCGCACGCGAGGTGTGGTTGCCGAGTGGCCCAACGGGTGTCGTGCATCGCGCGGCATCGATCTCGACGTGGCGCGAGGTCATCTTTTTGCCGCATGCAGCGAGGGAAAAGTCTCTGTGCTCGACGTCGACCACGGGGGCGCGATGGTCGGAAGCACCGTTCACGGAAGCGGCTTCGACGTCATCGGGTACGACCCCACGAACGAACACCTGTATGCAGCCGGAAGCGGCTGCAAGTGCCTCAGCATTTTCGGCGTGGGCGGAGACACCGGAGTAACGCTCGTGAGCGAGAAGCCTGCGGCGCCTGGCACGCATTGTTCCGTCGCCGATGACGTTGGACACGCCTGGTTCTGCGATCCGAGAAACGGCGCTATCGTCCGTATCACGGATGCTATGTAGCGCGGTGTTGCACGGTTCTCGGGCTCACTTGCAACCTCGCTGCTGCCCTATTCCCCTCCGATCCCCCGGTCGCTATCCGATCCCAAGAAAATCGAGGATCGCATTCACAAAGGTCAGCGGGTGTGGGGGGCATCCGGCGACATACAGCGAAGGTCCTACGCTTTCGAGAAAGTCGCGATCCACCCCCGACGCTCCCTCGTAGAGCCCCCCCGAGATTGCACAGGCACCCACGGCGACGACGAAGCGTGGCTCGGGGATGGCGTCCCACGCCAAGCGCACCGCGTCCCTCATGTTCCGGGTGAGCGGTCCGGTGAGCACCAGCGCGTCCGCGTGTCTCGGAGAGGCAACCCATTCGATACCAAACCGTTGGAGATCGAAATTGACGTTCGCAAGTGCGTTCAGCTCGAGCTCGCAACCGTTGCATCCGCCAGCCGACACTTGCCGCAGCTTGAGCGAGCGCCCAAAGATCTTCGAGAGCGATTGGGACGGCTTCATCCGAGCAGGCTCGGTTATCCCCTCGCGAACGACCAGGTGCTCGCGCTCCGCGGCGCCCATCATCGTGTCCGGTGTGAACACGATCTTCTTCTCGGGACACACTTCGACACATGCGTTGCAGAAGACGCATCGCCCAAGGTCGATCGTGACGGGATAGAGTCGGATCGCCTCGGTCGGACACGCATCTCGACAGGCTTCGCAATCGGATGCGCACGGACCACTCCCGAGGATCGGTCGGCCACGAAACCCACTCGGCACAGCCTTTCGGAGGTCGGTGATGTACTGGGTCCCCTGCGAGAGCCGAACGCGAAGCGCTTTGAAGGACGTCATAGGTCATTGCCGCAGTAGGAGAGATCGAAGCTCTTGTTGCAAATTGGAAAATCCGAAATTTCATTGCCTCGGACGGCGATCGCCAGCCCCATCCAGTTTCGGAATGAGGGGTCTTGGACCTTGTAGTGAACAACCTCTCCCGTGGCACCCGTCTCAAGGCAGTGGATGACCTCGCCGCGCCATCCCTCGACGAGTGCGAAAGCGATTTGATTCGGCGCGAGCGATCCGATCCTCTTTCGAGGACAATCCCAGTTTGGATACAGAGCGAGGATCGTCGACAGCCACAACAGCGACGCATCCATTTCCGCAATGCGCAAGCGGGCGCGCCCCCAACAATCCCCATCTCGGATGATCGCGACTGGAATCGGAAGAACCTTGTATGCGCCGCTCTTCACCTCTTGGCGCGCATCGATAGGGATGCCTGACGCGCGCGCCGCCATCCCGACGAGACCCAACTCCGCCGCTTGAGCCTCCGTGAGCACCCCAACTGAACGCAACCGATGTTGCACGGTTTGCGAGGCAAGGAAGCACTCGTTAATGATGGGCAGATCGCGACGCAAGAGATTGAGGTTGCCGCGCACTTCGTTCAGGAGATCGGGGGGAAGGCGCATGGCAACTCCTCCCGGTCGTAACGCGCCTCGGCCAAAGCGACTTCCGCACAAGCGCATCGTCGTGTTGATGGCTGTGGTGCGAAGACGCCCGTACGTCGTGGCCCCCTGAAGAAATCCGACATCCGCGGCGAGCCCAGACAAGCCCGCCAAGTGCATCGCTACCCGCTCGAGCTCGAGCGCGATCGCCCGTGCCGCCTCGACCTCAATATCGAGCTCACAATCGGACACGCTCTCAAGCGTTGAACAATACGCCCAAGCGTGGGCGATGCTCGTGTCTCCGGCGATTGTTTCAACCAAGGGCGTCAGGCGTGTGGGTTCACGTTCGAGGAGTCTCCGTTCGACTCCCCGGTGCTGATAGCCAAGTTGAATTTCGAGGTGGTGCACCTGTTCACCGAGACACATGAAGCGGAAGGAACCGGGCTCGATGACGCCGGCGTGAACCGGACCCACGGCCACCTCGTGCACCTCCTTTCCCTCGATCTTGTAGAAGGGATACTCGTTCATTGCAGACTGCGTCTTCCCCTCGTACCGAATGGGCTTGAGCCAAGCGTGCGCGGCGATTCGTACCCCCGTCTGTTCGTGAAGCTCGCGCTCGAAACAGTGGAGGGCAGGAAACTCTGAGGTCAACTCGTGGTAGCCGAACTCAGGGGTGACGGTGCTTCTCGACAGCACGATGGATCGGTCTTGCGCTTGAAGAACCGCCGTGATGAGGACGCGGTCGTGATCCCGCCTCCCGAAAAGCGTCAGAATTCGATGCCCGTCGCGAAACCGCTTGGTGAGATCGTCGCGCCATGCGTTTGGGTTATGCGTGGGAATGTCGCAGACGTTCATCCGGTGAACGATGACTGACGTGCTCATGGCCCCCCGAGCGAGTCAGCAACCCGATGCAAGAGATCGTTCACCACCGTCGGAATGTAGATTCCGAGGACGACGAGCACGACGAGGAACGCAATTTTGGGGGAAGCCGACAGAAATGTTTGGCGCGGCCAATCATGCTCTTCCTTCGGCTCGCCCCAGATCATCGGGAAGATGGTTCGGCCAGTCGCAACAAAGCTCATAGTGATCAGGGTGCAGAACGCCGAGAAGACGAGCACCTGTCTCGAGCTCACGAGGGCCGAGAGGATCAAAAGTTCGCCGAAGAAACTCCCGAACGGAGGAAATCCGAGGAGCGCGAAAGTTCCGATCATGAGGAACACGCCGCTGTAGGGAAGATGCTGGAGTAGTCCCGAAATCTTGCGCGTGTCTTTCGTCCGATAGTGCGCCTTGATCTGCCCCGCCGTGAGAAAAAGAACCGCTTTGATGAACGCGTTGCTGACGGCGTAAAGGAGAAGCCCGTACGACGCGGCCTTGCCGACTCCGAGTCCGATGGCGATCACGCCCGCGTGATTGATCGAAGCGTACGCAACGAGACGTTTGAGATTGCGGGTCGCGACGAGACTCAGCGTCGACACGATCATCGAGACGATGCCCATGGTTACGAGCGTGCCGTTTACAAGGCGTGCATTTCCAGGTCGATACACTTGGACGACTCGAAAGAGCACCGCGAGCACGCAGTTGAATTGGACTGCCGCGAGGAGCGCTGTGACGGCTGGAGGCGCCTCGTCATAGGTCTCTGGCAGCCAGCTATACATCGGTGCGAGACCCAGCTTCGTCCCGAGGCCGAGGAGAACGAAGCCCAGTCCCAACTTCGTCCACGTATTTGCGACTCCGGCGACGGCTTCAGGAAGCTGGTTCAAAAAAAAAGTCGGAGCATGGCCGTGCGCCTCTATTCCGCGTCCGAGGCAGAGAAATCCGAGGAGTACGAGACCGAGGCCAACGGACGAAAAGAGAAGGTACCGCCACGAAGCCAATTGCGACGAACGCACACCCGATCGGACGACGAGCGGGGCGGCCGCGAGCGTCGTGACTTCCAGAGCGATCCAGAGAGCCAGGAGGTGATTGGCGACCAGCACGATGTTTGCGGCGGTGAGGAAGCAAAGCGCCAGAGTTACAAATCGACCCATGCTCTCGCGAAGCGAGGGTGCCGCCGATATTCGGTTCCAGACGTAAATGGAGACGCCGAGAAAAATGGGATTTATCACAGCGAGAAAGAGCCGTGACGTCGCATCGACACGCACGAAGCCGCCGAGCATCGGCGCCCGGTCATGCCCCACGGCCAACAGTATCGCTGCCGTGGTGGCGGCGAACCCGACACCAACAAGAAACGCAGCCGTGGCGCGTGCGCGCACGGCACGAGCCCCGAGGCCCAAACGCGTGACGGCAGGAAGAACGATGTCGGCGAAAGAGCTCACAGCGTGACGTCCTCCGTCGACCCACTGGCAGGAGAACCGGGCTTTGTGCCGAGCATCCGAAGGTACCAGCGATACAGGCCCACCGTTACGATGACGACGGCAATCTGCCCGAGCTGAAGGCCGAGTGCCTCATGGTGGTGCTTGCCACCCAACTCGAACAACGTGATCGCATTTTCGATACGCAGAGCGCCGATCATTTGGCTGAACGGATTCGACTGCGTCGCGAGCACGAAAAACCCGAGCAGGACACCGGCGCCCGCGACCGCAATGAGAGTTTCCTCTTCACCGCTTTCCGGAACGAGAACCTGGGAGAATGAAAACGCCACGACCACAATTCCCAGAGCTGCCGTCCACGACAACAGGTTTGGAGGGATGACGTCACTTTTGGCAGGTGCGTTTTGGGCGCGAAGAATTCCATAAAGTGCAGCGGGGGCCCACAATCCTCGGACGAAGACGAGATCAGCGAGCGTCACCCATTCGCCCAGCAAGGTTGGTTGTGGGCCCATACGATAGGCGATCCACGCCATGAGGAACCCCTGGCCAGCCAATCCGAAGAGACTGGTGCGCCACGTAGCGACGAACAGAGGCAGTAGAAGCACGCCGAGCAACGAGATGAGCAGCGGGTTCACGGAGCGCCACCCGCACGCCATGCCGCCGCTAGGAGTGCAACGACACCGGACGCAATGGCGACGACAATGTACTGTGGCACCGCACGGAGCTTGAGTCGCGCGATGAGTGACTCAACCGTCCCAATGAGTATGGCAACGAAGACGCAAATCGCTACGTTGAGCGAGGCCGCCGCCAAGGTTTCGGAGCCCGCCCACGGATTCAGCAGCGTCGCAATGATCGACGCTCCGACGAAGAACTTGATCGCCGAAGCGACTTGGATGGCGGCCAAGTCGGGCCCACTGTGATCGAGCACCATGACCTCATGCACCATCGTAAGCTCGAGGTGCGTCGCTGGATCATCGACCGGCATTCGTGCCGTCTCAACTTGAAGGACGATCGTGAGCGCAACGAGCGCCGCCACCCAAACGACAAAAGCGGGGCCACCATCAAGGTGCGGATTAAGCGCCTCGTGGAGCGTGTGTTTGCCGGTAAGGAGAGAGAGTGCACCCACGATGAAAAAGAGCGCAGGCTCGAGGAGAGTGGAGAAGGTGGCCTCGCGGGCTGCCCCCATCCCCCCAAACGAACTTCCCGTATCGAGTGCAGCAAGCATGATGGCCATTCGGCCAAGCCCCCACACGTACGCAAGCCATACGAAATCGAAGGGGAACGATACGAACGGTGTAGAGCCAAGTAGCGGCGCCACGCACGCGGAGCCCGCTGCCGTCAGGAGGAGAACGTACGGTGCAATCCGAAATACCGGCGTCGTTGTCGAACTGTACACGGAGGACTTTCGAAGAAGTCGCACGACATCGAAGGCGAGCTGAAAGAGCGGCGGTCCCTTGCGGCCTGACCAAAGGGACTTCACGCGGTTGATCACGCCGGTAAGCACCAACGGCATCACGAGGAGCGCGGCCAGGTTCGCGAGCCGAACGGGCATCATCGATCGGAAGCCCCGTAGGCAATGAGTCCGATGACGGCGATTGCGATCAATCCCGCCGCAAATGCAAACCGCGGTTGCTCCGAAATTCTCCCTGACGCCTGCGCCACGAACTTTTCCCCTTGTCCAAGAACTTCGAACATTCTGCGCTCGACGGGGTCGGCATGGTGAGTCCCGACGTGTCCGGCGCGCTGAGGAAAGACCCCCTCAGGCGCCCTGACGCGTCTGAGCACAGGCAGAAACGATTCGAAGATTCGCGCGAAGTGCTCGGCGAAAGCGCTCCCGGTGTACTGCATCCGAGGCGATATCGCGGTGTATCCGCAGCCCCAAGTCACGCTCCGCCGCGCCTTGATGCCCCTTCGCAAGCCCACCCCGCACGCGACGAGCAACGCGAGCGCAAGGGCTCTACTCGCCCAGACGACCGGTACGAAAGCGTCCAACACGGGGCTGCTGGAAGAGGCGAACGGGAACAGATCGAGGGCCGCGCTGATCATCGCGACACCAGCCCCAGGCGCGAGGCCGATCACAACAACGCCGAACGCGTGAAGCCACATCGGACCGAGCATCGATACCGGCTCCTCCTCATTGACGTGCAGTCCGGGCTCGCGCGCGTTGCCGAGAAACGTTAGACCAAATGCACGCGTCATCGACAGAACACTGACCGCTCCGACGAAGGCCAGCATCACCGCTGCTGTGATCAGAGCGATGTTGCTCCGTCCTGAAGGGGCTCGTCCCGATAACAATCCAGAGTAGATAATGAGCTCGCTCACGAAACCATTGAACGGGGGAAGAGCGGAGATCGCCAAGGCTGCAACGAGGAAGAGAGCCGCGGTGCGCGGCAAGCGCTTCGCCAAACCACCAAGACGTTCCACGTCGACGGTATGGGTGGCCCGGTACACGGATCCCGCCGCGTAAAAAAGAAGGCACTTGAAGAAGGCATGATTGAGGAGGTGGAGCATGCCTCCGGCAAAGCCTGCGACGGCGAGCGAGGGGATGTCCCAGCTCCATCCGAGGTAACCCACGCCGAAACCCATCGCCGCAATCCCGACGTTCTCGGTAGACGAGTAACCGAGGAGACGTTTGAGATCGCGCTGGGTCGACGTGTAGAGGACACCAAAGAATGCCGACAGCGCTCCAAAAGTGAGCACAGTCCAGCCCATCCATTCATCGGGGCGGCCAGCAAGAAGCGTGAAGCGCAGAAACGCGAAAAGCCCGGCCTTATGAATCACCCCCGACATCAACGCCGAGACGTGTGCAGGCGCGGCGGAGTGGGCCCTCGGAAGCCAGGTGTGAAACGGAAAAAACGCAGACTTCAACGCGAAGGACACGCCCAAGAGCATGAAGATGGCACCGCGGGCGGGTGTCGGCTTGGACAGGAACTCGCCGAACGAGCGAAAGTCCATCGCGTCGGTTTTGCTGTGAAGCAGCATGAAGGCCGCGACGAGAACGAACAGCCCGACGTGCGTGGAGACCAGGTAGTTGAATCCCGCGAATCGGATCTTCTGATTTCGATAGTCCCAAATCACAAGCAGCCACGCTGCAACAGCTGCGATCTCCCAGCCCAATAGAAACACGAGTGCATTCTGCACCGAATAGATAAGAACGAAGGAGACCGACACCATGTTGAGAAGCGCGTAATGCGGCCCACCGTGCCGTCCGCGATCGAAGTAAGGCTTCAGGTATCCGGTCGCGTAGACCGTCCCCAAGAGCGTCATAGGCAGCGACCACGACAGGAAGAACGCGCCCAGCGCATCGACTCGGAAGGGTATCCTCTCGATCGGCGCGGGCCATGCCCACACGATCTCCACGGGCTTGCCACCTCGAAGCACTGGGACCACGTTCGCTAGAACAAGCGCGGTGGCTACCGCTTGACTCGCGATCGAGATACCGGCACTCGAGCGGTTCGCGCGGAGCGCAAGCGATAAGGCGGCTCCAATGAGCAAAATGGGAACGGCGACGAGCAACGGCAACGGAGACGGCACTTACGGCCTCCCTTCGCGATCCGCGACGTGCGCGGATGCGGATGCCGATGCGGATGCGGAACAGCGCGAAACACGGTCGCGTGCGTGGGTCTTCATGCCGACTCCGCGCCCGCGTGTGCCCGAATGGCGTCGAGGATGGTCCACCCCGCCTCGTGGTCCATCGTGCGGCGGCGTCACGTTGCTGAGGGGATCCTTCGCTTCGCTCAGGACTGCCTAGTCCCCTCCCGGGTCCCTAAGGCCCAGCTCCTTCATCTTGAGCTGCAGCCCCTTGCGCGAGATCTTCAGTAACCGTGCGGCATGGGTTACATTTCCGTTGGTCTGCGTCAGCGCGCGACTCACGAGGTTGCGTTCGAGCTTGCTCGTCGCAACTTTGACGTGCTCCTTCAAGCCGCCGTCGGGCGCCACTTCGACGTCGAACGTATCGGGCATTTGGCCGCCGAAAACTGGCACCGTGCCACGCACTTCGGATGGTAAATCTTCTGGACAGATAAGGCTCTCGTCGCAGAAGAGCACCGCGCGTTCGATCACGTTCTCGAGCTCGCGAATGTTGCCTGGCCACGGGTAGGTCGACAAGATGTCGGTCGCCACATCGTCAACACCCTTGACTTGCTTCTTCAGCCTTTGGTTGAACTTCTCGATGAAGTGCGAGACGAGCAACGCGATGTCCTCGCGCCGCTCGCGCAATGCAGGAAGGCGAATCGGCACGACGTTGAGGCGGTAGTAGAGGTCCTCGCGAAAGGCGCCTTGCGTGATCTGCTTCTTGAGCTCGCGGTTCGTTGCAGCCACCAGGCGCACGTCAACGCGAATGGTCTTGATGCCACCCACGCGTTCGAACTCGCTCTCCTGCAGCGCGCGAAGCAACTTGACCTGCATTTCGATTGGTATCTCGCCGATCTCGTCGAGGAAAAGCGTGCCTCCGTTGGCGAGTTCGAATCGACCGGGTTTCGATGAAACGGCACCAGTAAAGGCGCCTCTCTCGTAACCGAAGAGTTCGCTTTCGATGAGCTCGCGTGGAATCGCGGCGCAGTTCACCTTGATGAACGGCTTGTCGGCACGCGCTGAGTTTTCGTGAAGCGCACGGGCCACGAGCTCTTTGCCAGTACCGCTCTCGCCCGTGACGAGGACCGTCGTCGGCGTGGCGGCAACGCGCTCGATCATCGAATAGAGTTCAACGATGCCGGCCGACGTGCCAATGATCCCGTACTTGAATCCTTGACCTGGCTCCGGCCGCGTGGCGTCGGTGCGAGCAAAGTCAACTGACTTGAGCGCTTTCGCAACGACTTGACGCACTTCGTCCTTGTCGAATGGCTTGGTGAGATAGTCGAATGCACCACTCTTCAGCGCCTCGACCGCCGTATCGATCGTGCCGTGGGCGGTGATCATGATGATCGGCCTGTCGGGATCGTCTTGGAGCGCCTGCTTGAGCAATGCCATGCCATCGAGCTTGGGCATCTTGAGATCGGTGATCACCAGATCGATGTGATGCTCCCGAAGAAACTGGAGCCCCCGCGCGCCGTCCTCTGCGTCGTGGACTTCGTAACCGTCGCGGGACAGTTGGGCAGACAGGATCCGACGAAGGTTGGGCTCGTCGTCAACGATAAGGACCTGTTTCTTTTCGGGGAGCATGTGGGGAAGTACTGTACCGGAGAGTTCGAAGGGCGGGAAACCGTTGCTGCAGAACTTGGCCCGGGCCCTATCGCTTCCGCGTATTCTTCCACCGATACAGCTGCGCGGGTCGGTGCCGACCTGTGCGTTGCGCGGCCATCACCGTCTCGACGAGATCAAGCGCCATGAGCCGCGATCGAAAGTTGCGTTTGTCGAGCGAGCGGCCAAACACGGCTTCGTAAACGCGCTGCAGTTCGCTCAACGTAAAGCGCGACGGAACGAGCTCAAACCCTGCATGCCGGCGGGGGTCGTCGAGCCGTTGCTGAAGGCGAACGCGTGCGTCACGCACGATGGTCGCATGATCAAAAGCGAGCTCCGCTTTGTTGCTCTCGATGTCCGCCCAGTTGATCCAGGCCGCCTCGCTTGCGTCGTCACCCGCCTTCACGGGATGTGCCTCGGCCACAACAAACGTGAAGTACGCAACGCTCACTGTGTGCCCGCGCGGATCGCGACCTGGATCGCCATAGGCGCCAAGCTGTTCAAGAGTGACGTCGGTCACATCGGTTTCTTCGACGAGCTCACGCAGTGCTGCCTTCGCAAGACTCTCGTTTTCGTCGACGAAACCGCCTGGCAGCGCGAACTTCCCTTTGTGAGGCGCCTTCCGCCGCCGAATGAGCAGGACCGCTAGGTCCTCCGCACGCAGCGTAAATACAACCGAATCGACAGTCATCGCCGGGCGCGGATACTCATAGGTGTACTTCACACACGAAGGATCGTCCTTCAAAGCGCGAAATGCAACGGACCGCGTAACAAACGACGCGGTCTCTCTTCGAACGAAGGGTATCGGGCCGCTTGCACCACCCCCCGCCACGCTCTACACCTCGGCAAGCGATGAGTGCGGCCGTGTCGATAGCGCTGAGCGACCCTCAGTTCGAAAAGGTAACATCCCCGAGCGCATTTCACCGGTGGGCGGCGCGGCTCATTCTCGACGAACGTGACGTGCCGTTCGTCAGGTTGATGGTCGTATCAACCGTCGTCATGTTTCCGCTGGCGCTACTCCTCTACGCGAAGTTTCACTGGTTGCTCGCGCTTGGTTACATCGCGGTGAACTTTTTCGTGTTTGTGGATCGCTACATTTTGATGCTCCACAACACGAGCCATCGCGTGCTTTTCAAGCCGAAGTGGCGTTTTCTCAACCACTATATTCCCTGGGTCCTCGGCCCCATCTTCGGCGAGACGCCGGGCAGCTATTTCGCGCACCACGTCGGAATGCACCACCCTGAGAACAACCTGCCCGAAGACCTGAGTTCCACGATGCGCTTCGAGCGCGACAACTTTTGGCACTTCTGTCGTTACCTTTTTCGTTTCCTGTTCCTGGGCATCTTCGAACTCAACGCGTACCTCTTTCGAAAGAAGCGCGGCAAGATCGCTCGTCGCTTTATCGTGGGCGAACTTTCGTTTTACGCGCTGGTCGCAGCGCTCATGTTCGTGAACGCACCGGCCACCGTCGTCGTCCTTGTTGTCCCGGTCATCGCAATCCGCTCGCTCATGATGTGCGGCAACTGGGGTCAACACGCGTTCATCGACGCTTCGCAGCCCGCCAACTGCTACTTGAACAGCATCACGTGCATTAACACACGTTACAACCGCCGCTGCTTCAATGACGGTTACCACATCGGCCATCACATCAAGGGCAACCGGCACTGGACCGAGATGCCGATGGACTTCGAGACAAACCTCGCGCTCTACGCGAAGGAAGGCGCAATCGTCTTCGAAGGCATCGACTTTTTCCAGGTGTGGTTTCTGCTCATGGGGCGCCGTTACGAGAAGCTCGCGTCGCACTATGTTTCGATCGATGGGCGAAAGCCGTCACGAAACGAAATAGTCAAGTTGCTTCACGAAAGAACGCGGCCGATCGCGCCTGCCCTGACACTCCCCTGCGCATAGGGTTTCAGTACAAGCGCTTCGCCAGCTCACCTATCGCACGTGGATGACATGCATCCTCAAACAGGAGCGGCAAGTAGGACGGCGCCACAGGCAACTCTCTTGACAATCGAGTCAGGCTGTCGCCCTGTACGCGTTCACGCATGGCGCGCATGCGGCCTGATTCGATCGCGATCTCGCCGGGACTCTCGCCTTCGCCGACGTCGATGGCGCCGAGCGTTTCCCGTTCATCTTTCGTGAACAGAGGAGGGAGCACACAGTTGATGATGACCCGACCGATTGGCATCTTAAGTTCGTTCGTCAGCGCGTGCGCGAGCTCGATGGTTTCTTGCGTCGGCATCTCTTCGGGCAAGGTGACAAGCACAACGGCACTCCGCTTCGTGTCGCGAAAGAGTGCGAGCGCATCATCGGCGAAGCGACGCAAGAGCCCGGGCGGCGCGACCTCGCTGATGACTTGCGGAACGCGGAGCATGTCGAGTCCGTGGCCCGTCGCTGGCGCATCGAAGATGATGCAATCGTATTTGTAGCCGCCCGTATGCAGCTCTTCAGTGGTGTGCCACCAGGCTTTGCCGAGCATTGCCCATTCGTGCATGCCAGGCACGGCGCGAAGAAACCCTCGGACGTACTTGCTATCGATCGTCTTTGCGATGGTCCGACTTTTAAGAACGATCACCGCAAATTCGTCGAGCGCCTGATCGGGATCGATGTTGACCGCCCAAAGGTTGGTAGCGACAGGAACGATGTCGGAGCCAATCGGTTGCGAACCGAGCATGGTGGAGAGGCGCTCCTTCGCGTTGCACATCACGACAAGAACTCGCTTGCCGTGACCCGCCATGGCGGTTGCTTGGGCCGCGCAAACGGTCGACTTTCCCACGCCACCTTTGCCCGTGACGAAAAGAAACCGCTTGTCGTCGAGAGTGCCCATCGTCCTTCGTTCTCAGATACGGCCGAACGGCCCAAGAGGAAAGCTGAACGCGCGTTAGAGGTACCTACAACCAGGTCACGAGGTCCAAGCACGCTTGAACGTACGGCCCAGCAACTGTACCGATGAGGGGTGGCAGAGATCCGCATCATGCCGTTCGGAGGCCTCGGCGAAATCGGCATGAATTGCCTTGCGATCGTGCAAGACAACGATGCCCTTGTCGTCGACTGCGGCATCTCGTTCGACAGCCGTGGCCTCGGCGTCGACATCATTTGCCCCAAATTTGAGGCGCTCGGTGCGCTTAACGTCGTCGGCGTTTTTCTTACCCACGGACACGAGGACCATATCGGCGCATTGCCGTATTTTTTGCGTTCGTTCGACGTGCCAATTTGGGGGACGGCTTACACGGTAGGCCTCGTGAGGCAGCGCAGAGACGAGCATGAAGTTCTCGAGTACGCCCGCCTGCACACGGTTGTGCCGCGTGACCGCATCACGGTCGGGCCGTTTGACGTGGAGCCGATACGCGTGACGCATTCGATCGCTGACGCCACTGCACTCGCAATTCGCACGAAGATCGGGACTGTGATCCACACTGGCGACTTCAAATTCGACGAAACGCCACCCGACGAGGAGTACTTTGACGAGGCGCGTCTTTCTGAACTTGGCGACGAAGGCGTGGCACTTCTGATGAGCGATTCGACGAACGTCGACACGCTCGTACCCGTTGGCAGCGAAGCCGGTGTGGGCATTGCGTTGGAACCGATTGTCAGAGCGACCAAGGGCGCGGTGATTGTCGCGCAATTTGCGTCGAACGTGCACCGCCTCAAGATGCTCGGTGACATCGCGCTCAAAACAGATCGAAACCTGTTCCTTTTCGGCAGGAGTTTGCAGAAGCACGCGCGCGTGGGTCGGGACACCGGGTACTTGAAATGGCCGAGTTCGCTGGTGCTCCCCAATGACCAAGCGAGTTCGCTCGACAAGAGTCGCGTCCTCGCCATCGCAAGCGGCACTCAAGCCGAAGCCAACGCTGCGCTCTCGCGGCTTGCACGTGACGACTACCCATTGCTGAAACTCAACGAGCTCGATGCTGTCGTCATGTCAGCGCGCATCATCCCTGGCAACGAGCCTGAAGTATTCAATATTCTTAACCAATTTCTGCGCCGTCAAATCGCCGTACACACTTGGCTCACGGACCGCGGCGTGCACGTGAGCGGCCACGCGAGCAGGCCTGAGCAGCAACGCATGCTCGAACTCGTAAGACCGCGCGCGTTCATCCCGCTACACGGGACACTTCACCACTTGCGGTCGCACGCTGACGTCGCAAAAAAAGCTGGTGTACCTCACACCACCGTTCTCGAGAACGGCGACATGGCAACGGTTTACGAAGACAACGCCGCGATCACGATCCGACGGACCCCGCGCGCATTCGCAGCGGGCAAGCGCTACTTTTTGGCCACACACGAAGTGCCTGACGCGGTTCTTCGCGAGCGTGAACAACTCGCACGTGAGGGCCTCATCGTGATGATCGCACGCATCGACGACGATCGGCTGCTGATGGGGCCGATTGACATCAACTTTCGTGGCATCGCGGTCGACGATCTCGCCGGCGACTTGCGAGAGGCCATCACACGAGAGGCCACCGAAGCGCTAAAGGCGATGCCAACTGAATTGTGCACACCAGGAACTATTTCTGACGTTCTTCGTCAGGCTGCCAGGCGTGCGGCTTCGGCTTTGCTCGGCCACAAACCCGAGGTACTGGTCCGGCTCCGTGCATGAACGTCAGCGATTTTTTTCGAACCCAACTGCAGTCACTCGACGAAGAACTCAGCGTCGTACTGCCGCGCGTCCTCGCTCCCAAGCCGGACGACGAAGCGATCCACGATCTGCGCGTCACGATTCGCAAGCTGCGCGTACTCCTGAAACTCGGAAGGGTTCCTTACGGACGATTTTACGCGGACGCTGTACGCGAGGGATTCACGCGCCTTCATCGTTCCACGAGCTTACTGCGCGACGAAGAGGTGCTGCACGAAACGCTCGCAAAACTGGCGCTCCGTAACAACGCGTTCACCGCGTGGAAGGCAGCTCGCATGGCACGTGAACGGCTCTTGCGGCGACGCGCAACGAACCTTCTTCGCTCAGGGGCGCTCGAGGAGAGCCGCGAGATGCTGCGGGCGCTCGTCAAGCTTCCGATTAAGCCCAAACAGGATGACGACTTGTCGACGTTCGCGCGCAAGGAAACCCTCCGCGCGCAGAAGAAGGTGGAGTTGCGAAGAGACGCGTCGATCGCCGATATCGCCGGCCTGCATGAGCTGCGAATCGCATACAAAGGGCTGAGGTATGCCGCCGAAATGATGCAGGGCGCGCTCCCGATCGATCTTGTGGCGCTCGCAAGACCAGCCGCGACATTCCAAAAACGTCTCGGCGAACTTCACGACCTCGACATGGCGATCGCCTCAATCCGGCGAGCGCGTGGCATGACCGTCACGACGCGCGCGCGTGTGCTTGCGGCTCTCTCTCTCTCTCGCAAAACGAGCGTTGCGCGTTACATTTCGGAAATGCGACCCGCGGTTGCGTTCGTCAGTCCCGGCGAGCGTCCCCCTCTCCCCTAAGCGCCCAGAGGGGGAATTTGCGGAGTTGCCTAGTTCGCTGGAACGGTCTCACTGCGAAACACTTCGATCGCTTCGATGAGGACGTCAGTTGTGGGCTTGTCTCCTCGTGCGCGAGGGACACGTGCGATTTTTCCAATCAGATCAGCGCCAGTTACAACTTGCCCGAACACAGAATGGCGCTTGTCGAGGTGAGGCGTTGCGCCCTCGGTGATAAAGAACTGCGAGCCGTTGGTCCCCGGTCCCGCGTTGGCCATCGAGAGAATACCGGTGCCGGTGTGCCGAAGCTCGGGATGGAACTCGTCTTCGAATTTGTAACCAGGACCGCCCGTACCCGCGCCAAGCGGGTCGCCAGCCTGGATCATGAAGTCGGGAATGACGCGATGAAAGATGGTCCCGTCGTAATAGGGCACGCCCTTCTTTTCTTCGCGCGTGCGGGGGTCGACGTACGTCTGCGTGCCGGTCGCGAGACCGACAAAGTTCTTAACGGTTTTGGGCGCGCGCTCTTCTTCGAGGCGCGCGATCATCACGCCGAGCGATGTGCGCAAGCGGGCGTAGAGCTGGCCGGTTCCAGAAACGTTGATGTCGGGAAATTGTGCAACGGGCATGTCGTTCCTCGCAGAAGATCGGGCCCACCACCTCGGTGGGCGGCCCACGGGGATACCACTGCTTGCGGCCCATTTTCCATCCTGTAAGCGTACCCGAGGCCGTAAACGTGCACGATCGGATGGGACGAGGTGGGCATTGCTCCAACGAGCGTCCACCGATACCTTCGTACCCTTCCCGGAGGCGATGCGGTGATTACTTGCCAGAAGTGCGCGAAAGAGAACCAGGACCATTACAAATTCTGCCTGGGTTGCGGATCAGAGTTGCCGCGCGACGTTTCCCCCAAGCCGTTTTCGACCCAAACGCCCCCCCATGGCATTAAAGCGGTTAGCCTGCCGCCGCGTGGTTTCGAGACCGCCGCGACCGATCCACCGCCGCAATTCGTGCCGCACGCGGCTGCGGCGGTCATCGCGAAGAGCGAGGCTCCAGCGACCATGCCGGCCAAGGGTCAGTCCGCTCCACCACCCGCGAGCGGCGGAAGTGTCTCGTGCCCGCAGTGCGCGCACGAAAATACACCTTCGAACCTCTTCTGCGGGGCTTGCGGCTACAGGCTACAGGGCGTTTCGGCGCCTCGCCAACCCGCGGCCAAGACATCCATCGCTGCGCCGCAAGACATGGTATCCGCACTCGCAACGGTATCGCTAACGGCTCTTCGCGCCGACGGCAGCGACGCAGGAACCTTCCAAGTGAGCAGCGCCGAGACGTCGATCGGCCGAGACACCGGCGCTATTTTCTCCGGCGATAGTTACCTTTCGCCTCACCACGCAACGCTGCAGATTCAACCCAGTGGCCGCGCCGTCATCCGTGACGAGGGGTCTCTCAACGGCATTTACCGGAAGCTCGAACGCGACGTTCCCGTTGAACTTATCGACGGTTCGACGTTCCGCATTGGCCAAGAAATCGTGCGGTTTGAAGCCCTGAGCACGGAATCACCGACAAGTGATGGGGTCGAGCGTTTCGGTTCACCTCGCGGCGATGCGATCGGGCGTCTTGTGCTCGTGATCGGTCGCGAACAAGTCGGTAACGCATTTCTTGTTCCGGCTTCCGGCATGCACCTTGGACGCGAACGCGGTGAAGTGCTTTTCCCTGAAGACGGCTACGTGTCTGGCTTGCACTGCCGCATCAACATTGAGGGTCCCAGCATCTACCTAACCGACCTAGGAAGCTCGAACGGCACCTTCGTTCGCATCCATGCGGACCTCGAACTCCATACCGGCGACGTCTTGCTCATGGGGCAGCAACTCTTTCGCATCGCGATTAGCGAGTAGGCACGATGGAGGCGCCTCCCGTCAGCCGTCGGACCATCCGCGTCGTCGCCGCCGTCATCGAACGCGACGGCAAATACTTGATCACTCAACGTCGCGCCTCGGCCATCCTCCCGCTTCTCTGGGAGTTTCCGGGCGGCCGTGTTGAGGTGGGTGAAACTGATCAAGTTGCATTACAAAGAGTGTTCGAACACCGCCTTGGTGTGACGGTGAAGGTCGGTCAGTTGATCTCGTTCGTCAACCATCCTTACGAACGCTACGGCGTCGATTTGTTTCTCTACAGCTGCGAACTGGAAAGCTCCGCGCTCGAGAAGCGAATGGTGAACGATTTTCGATGGGTCACTAGCGACGAGTTCGAAAAGTACCCGTTCACACCCGCCGATGAGGCGTCGATGAACAAGTTGTTAGGGGAGGCGTGATGCGATCACCCTTCGCGGCGCGCGCATCGTCCGCGCTCGCGCTTAACGCGCCTCCTCTCCGAGCCGTTCACCCTCTCACAGGACGTGACCATGGCAATTAAGTTGAGCGCACAAACACCTGAAGTGTCGTACGCGAAGCCGACGGGCAATCCGTTTGAGGAGATACGCGCGCACCTTGACGCATATCCGCAGCACGCCGTCCTGCCGCTTCCCTACGACGCACGTTCGGTTGCGCTCGCGGCGCTTGTTGTCGCCGAGACGATTGATCGCACCGATGCGAAGGCCGCGCTAACGGCGTTTGCGCGCTCGGGCGCGTTTGATCCGTACTCGCTTGAGGTGCTCGCGCCCGCGGCTCGTGCGGTGCTCTACATCTTGAGCCGAAGTCGCGAAGAGACGGCTGAGCACATCGAGACCCTCATCGAAGATGCGATGAAGCTGCGTTCAGAAATGATGCGTGTGCTCGAGTACCACCTCGATCGAGAACGGGGCGTCATTGCGCTCCTCGATCGGATGAAGAACCCGGAACACCTCAACCTTGTCGCGGATCTCGAAAAATTGGCCGATGCCTATTCCGCGTACGACATGATGCTCGCCAACGATCGCCGCCGCTACCGTCTCGATGACAGTGCGCGGGCGCGGGTCCTCGCGAGAGCGTTGCGTGCAAACCCGCCCGTCACTTTCGAGGAACAAGATTGGACCATGTGGCTTCAGCGCGCGTGGACGGCGCTTGCCACTTCGTACGCGGACGTGTGTCGTGCGTCGCGCTACCTTTTCGAAGACGCGGAAAGCCAGCGGCGTTTCGAACTCCTTCCGCAAATTCCGCGCGCGGCACGCACGCGTTCCGCTTGGCTGCCGGAGGGTGGCTTGTCTTCACCGAAGCCTCGCCTTTCGCGCGCTCCTGCAGCGATGCCGTCCGGCGAGTTTACTTCTTCGATTCAGCGTGTCGCGACGCCGGTTCCGAGCCCTACACCCGAAGGCTCAGAGAACCGGAACAACGATCGTTTCGAAGTTGAGCTCGCGGTCACCCTTCACAGCGAGTCGAACTTCTATACCGGTCTCGCCGAGAATCTCTCCGAGAGCGGCGTGTTCATTGCGAGTCACCAAGCGCATCCGATCGGCACGCTCATCGACGTATCGCTCACCCTTCCTGATTCGCGCGAGCCACTTTGGCTTCGGGGCGAAGTGCGTTGGGTGCGGAAGTACAGGGACAGCTTGAACGAGCCACCGGGCATGGGCATTCGCTTCATCGATCTCGCGGCTGTCGACGAGGCGCGCATCAGCACCTTCCTCGGCAAGCGCACGCCGATCTACCACGAGACGTGAGAAGTCTCGCGACTCGCCTGGTCCCATGCTACCGCCTGTGGCGTGCGCCGAGTCACGTTCGCATTGCTGGTCTCTCTCGCGGCATGCGAGGTCAGCGCCCCCGCGTATGTGCCGCCGCCGTTGCCGAACAGTGACGGCGGGATTGTCGACGCGACCACGTCGCCGACTCTTGCGCTGATTGATCGCAAGACGACGCGCGCATCGTCAACTTTATTTACTGCTCGCGTTCGCGTGACAGGCGGCGCCGTGCCGAGCGCGACGCTTCGGAGCGATGTCACATCAATTCCTCTCTCGATCGAGGCCACGTCCGAAACTGGCGTCTACGACATAACGGCAAGCAACTTGACCGATGGAAAGTACACGGTTCTCGTTTCCGCAACGAACAGCCTTGGGTCGAGCGAGCCACTCCGCCTCGTGTTTTGGGCGGAACCGAGCGCCTTCTCGTGGAACGGCGCGCTCATCTACATGGTGATGACGGATCGCTTCCGTGACGGCGATCTTAGCAACAACCCAGGCGCAATTGCAGGCGTTGACGCACGCGCACAATTTCTCGGTGGCGACCTCAAGGGTGTCACGCAAGCGATTGCGGATGGGACATTCGACAAGCTTGGCGTGCGCGTTCTCTGGCTGTCGCCGTTTCACACCAATCCAGAAGGCGGCTTCCCGTCAGACGACGGCACGACCCAGGTCACTGGCTATCACGGCTATTGGCCGGTGAAGCCGCGTGAAGTCGAGCCGCGCATCGGTGGCAAAGACGCACTCTTGGCCCTCGTCGCCGAAGCGCACAAACACGGCATTCGCGTCATGCAAGACTTCGTGGTGAACCACGTTCATCAAGATCACGACTACGTGAAGTCGCATCCAGATTGGTTTCGTAAGGGTTGCGTGTGCGGCACCGCGGGTTGCGACTGGACCGAAAAACGACTCGAGTGTCTGTTCAATTCCTACTTGCCAGACGTCAACTGGACGAACAGTCAAGCTGCGGAACAATTTATCGACGATGCGGTTTGGTGGATCGACACGTTTCATCTGGATGGCATGCGCATCGATGCCGTCAAGCACGTTGAGGATGCCGCGGTGTTTAGTTTGGTTTCTCGGGTGCGGGCCGAGTTCGAGAAAGCGGGCACGCGATTTTTCCTTACAGGCGAGACCGCCATGGGGTGGAACGGCGACACGCTCGCCGAGAACGCAAACGAATACGCAACGATCAATCGCTACATGGGCAAAGGCGGCCTCGACGGTCAGTTCGACTTCGTGCTCCACCACGCGGCGAGCTACCGCGTATTTGCCTATCAAGACCGCGGCCTTGCCCATGCCGCATACTGGGCACAAGCGAGTCAGTGGCAGTACACGCCGGGGAGCATCATGACGCCGTACATTGGCGGTCACGACACGCCTCGTTTCGCCACCTGGTCGACGTATCGCAGCGATGATCGCGACACCGCGAACAACAAATGGAACGCGCCTGCCACCCGAAGTCCCGACACCGAAGCGTACCTGCGGCATCGTTTTGCGCTCGCGTGGCTTCTCACGCTACCAGGTGCGCCGCTCATCTATTACGGCGACGAGTATGGCGCTTGGGGGGGTGCGGATCCGAATAACCGCACCATGATGAAACGCGAAGACGCGCTGAATGCGGAAGAGCAAGCAACCCTCGGCTGGTCTCGCAAATTGGGCACACTGCGAAAGCAACTGATTGCGTTACAAATTGGCGACTATGCACCGCTCGCGGCAACCGACGATACCCTCGTCGTGCTGCGCCAGGCGCCTGCAGGCGAATTTGCTCTCGTCGCGCTCAATCGTTCCACCGCGCCAGTGACGCTATCGGTAGCGTTTCCGGCGCTCGCCGGAATCAAGGACGGCACGAAGGTCTCCGACGCACTCGGCGCCGGCACCGCCACAGTCGAAGGGGGCTCCATCACGATCACCCTCGCTGCGCGGGCGGCGGCGGTGTACGCAGAGTGACTTCGTCATGCGTTTGCTACCCTTCCTCGGTTTTTTCGCGCTCTCTTGCGTGGCACGCGCTTCGGAGCCCGACAAAGTAGAGGCGAAAGACAAAGGTCGCTTTGACTTTGGCTCCTATGGGCGCGTCTCGGTCGCGAGCGATCTTCGCGGCGGCACGGGACGATCGACGAACGTTGTAAGTCACGGTCCGCGCATCGACGAGGAGAGTTACACAGAGTTCGAGCTGCGTCGTGAAGACGAATGGTCGGGGGGATTGAGTACGCGTGTCGTGACTTCACTCGCACTCTTCGCGCCGTTTTTTCACTTCAGCGGATCTCTTGATCAGCGCGTCGGTGTGCGTAACCTCTATGCCCAGGCGAACGCGAAGCAGTGGTCGCTGTGGGCCGGCTCTCGCATGTACCGCGGCGATGACATCTATTTGCTCAACTGGTGGCCGCTCGACAACCAGAACACGATGGGCGCAGGCGGCAGCTACCGCATCGATCATGGTCAGAGCGACACCACAGTCGCGGTTCATGCGGGCATGCAGCGGCTCGACAACGCCTTTCAGGCCCAGCAAATTCAATCACCGATTCCATTTGGCGTTACCTCAACTGCCGTCACCGTGCTCGACCGTCCACGAACGATAGAGACGCTCAAGGTCACGCACGTCATGCGTGGTAGCGGCGGCAGGCCCGTCTTCGGAAACGCCGAAGGCGGCATCAAGTTCATCGGCTACGCGGAGGCTCACCAACTTCCTGCAGGTTCGTTTCGCGACACCACGCTGCAGCAAGACAAGCCGCTACCCAGCGACTGGGGCCTCCTTGTCGGTGGACAAGTCACCTACTACACAGGCAAGCACGACACCTACGCATCACTCTTCGTGCGACATGCACGGGGCGTCGCGGCGTACGATCCGCTCGCCGTCCCTTCGACGTTCGCGTTCGATCGCACAACACAGGGTACGGCCGAAACGCAGGTCGCCGTCGCTGCGAACATCGAACTTGGTCCAGTTACTTTACCGATGGCCGCGTATGTAAGGTGGTTTCGCGATGCTGGGCCCGCAGCGACGTCGCTCTACAAATACGATGAAGGCGTCGTCGTCGCGCGTCCGCATCTGTTCTTTGGGGACCATTGGGGTGTCGCGCTCGAAGGAAGTTACCAATTGCGAAGGCACGCATTCCTCGACACCAAAACCGGCGGCCCGCTTACCGCTTCGATTGTAAAAGGCGGCATCATTCCGTTCTTCTCGCCTGCAGGTCGTGGCACCTTCAAGCGTCCTCAGTTTCGGCTCATCTACAACGTAACGTCACGCAGTGATGGTGCCCGTTCCCTCTATCCGCAAGACGACGTGTTTGCCTCCCGCACTGTCGAGCACTTCCTCGGCGCCGGCGCTGAGTGGTGGTTCAACTTCAGCTCGTACCCGTGAAGACCATGCGCAAATTGGTATCGACTATTGCATCATTTGTCGCCATCGCGACCCTCAGCGGATCGTGCGTCTCGATACCCGACGACGGCCAAAAGCCGGTACTCGGAACGTACGTCGACGATTGGCGCGACGAAGTCATCTACCAGGCGCTCGTCGATCGCTTCGCCAACGGCGACGTGAACAACGACTTCCGTGTGAAACCCGGCAAGCTCGCGCGCTACCAAGGCGGCGACTGGAAGGGCATGACAGACCACCTTGACTACCTCCAAGCGCTAGGCATCACGACCGTCTGGATCTCACCCATCGTTAAGAACGTGGAGACGGACGCCGACGTCGACGCCTACCACGGCTACTGGGCGCAAGACCTGACCGAGGTGAACCCCCACTTCGGTGACTTGCCGCAATTGCGCGCACTGGTGAAGGCCGCTCACGGACGCAAAATGAAAGTCGTGCTCGACGTGGTCGCGAACCACATGGGCCAGGTCTTCTTCTACGACATGAACATGAACGGCACGCCCGACATTTACTTCGGCGGCACCGGTGGAACATCGCCCGTACTGCGAAGTACCGAGTTCGATCCTGATTGGGACTCGCGCGGCGTGCAAGCCTCGACGTCGCTCGGCATCGCAGGTCGTGCACCCATCGTATTTATCAACGACCCGAGCATCAATCGCGTTCCGCCCAAGCCCGGTATCATGGGAAGGGGGGAGGCCTACCACGGGTTTGGTCGCGTCCTAGACTACGAGCAAGACGCGCAACGCCTTCTCGGCGACTTTCCCGGCGGCCTCAAATATGTCGCAACCGAGCTGCCTGAAGTGCGCGCCACGTTGGTCGACGTGTACGCCAAGTGGGTCGAAGAGGCCGATTTTGACGGACTCCGA
>JAHFDY010000053.1 GCA_023248735.1 Myxococcales bacterium | reverse complement strand
AGAGCGACAGCACACCGCCGATCGTTCCGCACTGAGCGCCGCCCCCGTCGCCATGCACCGCGGCGCATCCCCCCAAAAGGAACGCGGCTCCTAGAAGAGGTCTTTGAGCGTCGCGGCGGCTTGCTTCTTTTGAGTCAGGATCACGTTCACCGCCGCGAGAATGCGGGTCTTGGTAGGCCCAGCGATCGCGGTGCCCTTGAGCGCGGCTTGAATCGCGCGAGCGGTGACGGGGCGGCCACTGCGGGCTTTACCTTTGGCGGCTTCCTTTTGTGCTTCGGTGGACTCGCCGCCGCGGGCGATA
The DNA here is from genome assembly GCA_023248735.1 of Myxococcales bacterium. Lineage (GTDB taxonomy): Bacteria > Myxococcota_A > Polyangia > Polyangiales > Polyangiaceae > JAHFDX01. The sequence continues at coordinate 24,088 of JAHFDY010000053.1, read as the reverse complement.
CGCTTTGCCAGGCGTAGCGTACGATCTTCGGGACGGAGCCGCTCGAGGTCATTCGAGGCCGCTGCGATGCGGCGAATGTCGATTTTCTTTGCGGTGAGAAACGCAGCAAACTTGGTGGCCATGGTTTTTCCGTCTGTTGAATCCGTTGGAGGGGCGGCGAACCTAATCCAACAAGGGCTTTCGAGCAAGCTGGCCCTGCGCAAACCATGCGCAAACCTGGGCCCCAAACCCGCTGTGTGTCAGTTGACCAGACGATTGGCCACTCGTTTTGCCATGGCCATGATGGTGAGCTGAGGGTTCTTTCCGAGGCTGGTGGGCAAGATACTGCCGTCGGCAACGTAAACATTCTTGACGTCCCACAGCTCGCCAGTGGGCCTTACGACCGAGGCCCGAGGATCGCTGCCCATACGACACGTGCCGAGTGGATGTTGCGATGAGCACTCGAAGAGTCGTCCGTGTGTCGACTCGAGCGGCGCACCTGCCAAGTCGTCGGGCTCGATGGGCTCGCTACCGAAGACCGGGAGGAACACACGTCGTGCGCCGGCCGAAAAGAAAATCTCGGCCATACGACGAAGCAGCAACGGAACGCGCGCCCGATCGCGCTTCGACATCCTGTAGGTCATCAACGGCTCGCGACCGAAAAACCGCCAAAGCCTACCTCCGCCGTCATCGTGCAGCATGCCGCCGAACATCGCGATGTTCGCGATGCGTTCGCGAAATCGAGCATGGTGCTTTCCAAATCCGGGCATCGCAGCGGCAACGACACCGTGCGGTGTAAAGACGCTGTTGAAGACCATGCCATCGGCGTGAAAGTGATCGGAATACGCACTTTGAAGCGCACCATGCCAACCGCGCACCGGCTCATCGAACTCGGCCATAACGCGGAAGCTCGGATGCAAAGACAGGTTGCGGCCAAGCGCGCCAGATCGCTTGGCTAGACCGCTGGCGCGCAGGATGAGGGGCGTGTAGGCCGCGCCGCCGGCGAGTACAACGCGTTTCGCAAACACCGAAAAATGAAATTGTGTTCGTTCCTTTTTTTCGTCAACGAAGCGACCGCGCACGCCAGTAGCGCGAGTTCCTTCCGTGATCACACGCTCCACAAGGCAATCGGTCCAGAGCTCTGCGCCGGCCCGCTCAGCGCGCGGGAGGTAGTTCAAATCGACGCTCATTTTGGCTCCATTGGGGCAGCCAAAATTGCACCGTCCGTTTCCGGTACACCCGTTTGTGTTGCGGTTCATCGAGTGAAAGGGGATGCCGATCTTTTCGCCTCCTTCGATGAAAAGATTCGTGCTCCTCGACCGAAGACTCACGGGCACGGGCTCGACATGGACGTCCCGCTCAACCTCGCTGTACCAACGATCCATTGCATTGGCGTCGAGATCGTCTATGGTCAATTCTCTTGACCAACCGTCAAGTACTTCGGCATCCGCTCGAAAACAAACGCCGCCGGTTACCATTGACGAGCCACCGAGGACGCGCGCGCTCGTCACGTTGATGGACGGGGAGTCACCTATGCCAACGGCTAAGGTCATCCCAGCGTCACGCCATATCGATCGCAGGGATTCACTCGGTCGCATTCGACCGTGTGCCATAGCGTCGAGCACGGGGCCTTCCTCCAGAAGAATCACCCTTTGTCCGGCCTCCGCAAGCGTGGCTGCGATAACCGCACCGCCCGCGCCCGAACCGACGACGACGACGTCGCAGTCGAGCGTAACGTCGCGATCCATTGTTCGTCCAGACGTTCGACTCATCGCGCACGCTCCTCGCGGTCAACGTCCGGATGCTCGAACCAAAGGATGCATAGAATCGCTTTTGCGGCGAGCGCAGGCGGACCGAGGAGCCCACCTTCTGCCTTGTGAAGTGCTCGACTGCGCTCGGCGAGCGGCAAGTCGGAAAGGGTCGTAAAGCGTCCAATCCAAAGCGGCGCAAACAAAGACAAGACCGCGACACACAGCGCGAAAACGAGGCGAGGTCGAGCACCGGCACGGTTCAGGAAATCGTCAAGATCACGAATCAACCAATCGAGGCGCGCAGCGTTCGCTTCGCCGTCATCCGCGAACAAGGCCTCCGCTATCATGCGACTGCGAAGAAGGAGCGAGGAAGAACTCACGAACCTGAGCGGACCTCGTCTTTGGCTTGAACGCAAGCTCTCGTCGACATTCCAACTACCGCCACACTCCCGCGCTCACGCCCCACGCGAAGTAGTCGCGCGATCCATCGACGAAGCCCCCGATACGAAATGCGGTGCCCTCAGAGAACAAGCCGAAGACGCGTGACTCGAACAACTTCACGTCGAGGCCCGCGGTGGCATGCACGCGAGAGGACGATGTGAGAAAACGTGTTGGCTCGACGTAGCTTCCCGCGCGCGTTTGCAACCAATTGGGTATCATTTCGGCCTCGATTCCGAGGCGTGGGGTGAACGTGGCATGCTCGCCGGATCGTTCAACTGTCTGGCCTAGAAAACTCTCGAAGCCGACAGCGTTATCGACGGATCCCGTGACAAGGAGCGCCACCGAAACGAGGACCTTCTGGCGCGGAAGCTGTCGATTGCGCACACGGAGTAGACGCGTCGCGACTTCGGTATCCGATTCGTACATCTTGTTGACGATCTTGCGATCCGCATTGATGAGCCATTTGGGCACGGTCTTTACGTGATGCCAACCAAGGTTGAGCGATCGCGTTCCCAGTTGCCATGCGAAGCCAAGTTCGATCTCCCATGGCTGTTCAATAGACTCTGGAATGTGCAACGTTCGGCCAGCCATGAGCACGGTGTCGCTGTTTGCGCGATCGCTCGAGACCGCAGTGCGACCCGAAATGCCGAAGCGGACCGAATATTGCTTCGGCATATACACGGCACCGGCTTGGAGACCGACGCCCGCCATCGACAAGAGTGGCGCCTCGAAAAAATCGTTGACGACGCTCATGCTGACGACTCGCAGACCGCCACCGACAATGAGCTGCTCGTCGTAGAACGAGTGGGCAAACACAGCGCCGATGCGATAGAGCCTCAGCGTTCCGTCGCGAGCTTGGCCGTTTCGTTCCACAGAGCCGAGGGCGTACTGTTGCAAATCGAGGGTGGCTCCTACACCCCACGCCTTGTGTTGAATGAGCCCGGCGGCCGTGCCGAAAAGGAAAGTGTTGTAAACGAAACCCCGCTTGCCGTTGTTGTCAAAATCGGTGTTGCGTAGGCTCGACGGAAACGTGGCTCCGGCCGTGAGGTCGTAGTCGTCGTCGTTTGTTGAGAATGGCGAGCGAAGTGCGGCGGCGGCCGGGTTAAACCCGAGCCCTTCGGCGCCTTCACCAAGCGCAACATACGCGCCGCCGAGTCCCGTTTGTCGGCTCGTCGCGAGAAGAGGGCCGTTGGTCAGATCGATGCGGTAGCGCGAATCGACGATCGGCTCGCCGTTCGCCCCGACATCCGCGTACGCGATACCGCCGAACAGCCAGGCCCCAGCGATTGCGCGGAACACGCGCGCAAGGCTACGAAACGTGTTTCTCAACGAGCTTGCCGAGGCGAGGCACCGCAGACTCGACGTTTTTTTTCGCCATGCCGCGCAGCTTGTCGTACGCGCCCTTCACGACAGCGTTCTTTGCGCGCGCTGCTTTTGAGTCGGTGATCGCGAGCAGCGCATCGGCGACGCGCCCAGAGTTTTGCTCAAGGTACTTGCCGATGGGAGACGCTTTTGTCTGTGCTTCCTCGATCATGGGGCTCAAGCCGCGCGCAAATTCCGGAAGAAGGTCGCTCACGACATGGCGCACGAAGCCTGGCCGGATGCCCTTGACGGCGGCGTAACCCGCCTTAATCGCAAAGCCGGAAATGCCACCTTTGTCGCTCACCTCAGCGTCAAGCAGGACCACACACTCATCGATGATCTGGTTCTTCTTTGAATCATCGTTCAAGACGTCGCTCAGATTGGCCATGATTCATACCCTTTCGGCGTCACGTAGTCGCCGCACACACTAACATCAGAAAGCGACGCCAACTGTGATGAACACGCGTGGCCGAATGCCTGGGCCGATGACCAGGTTCAATACCTCAACGCTTGCGGGCTCGAACGCAAATTCCTTCGTCGCAACGCGGAGTTCGACCCCGGCGCCAACTCCAAGAAGCAGCGGCCCCATGAGCGCCTGATATCCGCCTTCGAGAGCGCCGCCGAACCGAAGCTGATCGGCGTTGAACACGTACGGACAAGTGGGCGCGCCGCAACTTACGTCCGCGTAGTCGCGGTAACGATAGTGCCCGACCGTGAACGCGGCTCCGACGAAGAACCCATCGGATCCGGCGGTCGTTCGAAAAAAGTAGCGATAGCCGAATTCGCCGCCAACGCCATCGAGCAGATCGCTGCGTCCCAACAGGGTGTACTGAACGTGCGGCGAGAGGGTGATGGCGTGATGCGTCGTCACCATGTATTCGATGCCGATTGCGTAACGGCCGATCGCGAACCCAATCGGATAGGTTTCAATCACGAGGTTGTGAAAGCGCTCTCCTTCGACGGGATAACTAGCCGTGTACGGTCTTGGCGACTGTTCGCGCTGCGTCGCTACGTGTGCGAGGCCGTCGCCCGAGAGCAACGCGAGGGCGACCAAGGTCGATGACATGCGCTTCGCAGACTACGCGAAGGTTGGCCTCGCGTGCGGCGAAGAGGAGGCTCGGCGGTCCTCATCGACGACATCGTACAGTAATCACAACTGAATCGGATCGGTCTTCGACTCGATGGCGGCGCGCCACAGGTCGCTAAAGTTCCCGCTCGCCCGCATTTGCGCAAGCACGGCAAAGAGACCCCACTGAAGGCGGTTCAAGAGGAGCCACTCTCGCGGCAAGGCAAGCGTGAGCTTGTTCGGATTCTTGAAGAGCAGGTTGTCATACGTCTCTTCAATGAACTTCGGCGTGAAGGTGAATTCGCTACTGAGAAATGGTTGGTAAAGATGCCTGACCGCTTGCCACTGGTAGTCGTAGTCGAACTTTTTCGGGTTCGGGACGAAGCCAACGTCGGCCATCGCGTCCTTGTAGCCCGCGCGGTTGTCAGTCGTGATCACCTTGGCGAGGCGTTTCCAGTCGTCGATGAACGAAGCGTCGAATGTTCGTACGGAACCGAAGTCGAGGAAGGTCACGTTGCCGTCGGCGTCGAAGAGGTAGTTCCCCGGATGCGGGTCGCCGTTAAAGATGCCGCGGTGAAACAGATTGAAGAAGCACGCGTTGAAGATTGCGCTACCTGCAACGTCTTGAGCTTTGCGATTTGCTTGCGCAAGAAACGAGGCAAAGTTAAGCCGATTGACGAATTCGGAAGTGATGACTGTGGTGCCACTGCGCTCAGGCACGAGCGTCGGCGCCGACGCGTTCGGGATGGTGCAGAGGAGCTCCGTGAACGCGAGGTGGTTACGCGCCTCGATTCGGTAATCACATTCTTCGAGGATGCGATCTCGAAGCTCTTCGGCGAGTTCGGTTCCGCTTGAGGCCGCTCCTGCCATACCGAACTTCGCCATGAGACCCACGTTGCGCAGGTCTTGTTTCATGACATCGAGAATGCCGGGGTACTGAACCTTGACGGCCACCTGCTGACCCCGAAAAACGGCACGATGAACTTGACCTATCGAAGCGGCCGCAAGTGGATCTTGCTCGAAGGTCTCAAACAATTGGTCAAGTGGCTTGCCAAATTCGGCCTCGACGACCGCGACAACGGCATCGAACGGAAGAGGAGGACTCGACGCTTGAAGCTGCGCAAGGATGCCCTGTGCCTTACTTCCCACGTTGCCGGGCAGGTAGCTCGCCATTTGCCCAAACTTCATCATCAGGCCCTTCATGCGCCCGAGCTGTTCGACGAGTGCCTCCGCGGACTCGTTTTGCGCCGGCTCGTCGTGCGCGGCGGGCGTCGTTCCAATCGTACGCCTCGCGTAACCGACACCCACCTTGGCCGCGAGTTTGAGCGTCGTTAGGGTTCGGCCAGTAAACCCAGTGGGAAGCTTGGATGACATGCGTGGGTCCTTGTGGGGGCTCGCTCCCGGACGGTCAAGCTGCTACGAGCACGTCGCCATGATACCGCGTTATACGCCTGCCGAGTTTGCGGCCCTTTGGTCTGACGATCATCGCTTCGAAACTTGGCTCGTTGTCGAGCTCGCAGCGTGCGACGCTATGGAACGCGCGGGGCTTGTGCCTGCGGGAACGGCCGCATCGATTCGCAACAAGCGCGTCGCATTGAGCGCTGCGCGGATCCTCGAAATCGAGCGAACCGTAAAGCACGATGTGATCGCGTTCTTGACTCACGTCGAGGAGCTCGTCGGCCCACCGGCCCGCTGGCTTCATCGTGGCATGACGTCAAGCGACGTACTCGATACGTCGTTCGCGCTTTTGCTTCGCGAAGCCTCCGACATGCTTCTCCGTCGAACCGATGGGCTGCTCGCGGCACTGGCGAGGCGAGCGCGCGAACACGCCAAAACACCAATGATTGGCCGCAGCCACGGAATCTTCGCGGAACCGGTTACATTTGGCCTCGCAATCGCGGGTCATCACGCCGAAATCGCACGCGGCAAGAAGCGGCTTATCGCCGCACGCACTGCGATCGCCGTCGGCAAGATTGCGGGCGCGGTCGGTACTTACGCGCACCTCACGCCAGGCATCGAGTCAGACGCTCTCGCTCAACTTGGTCTCACGCCGGAAACGGTGAGCACGCAAATTGTGGCACGTGATCGCCACGCCGAGTTTTTTGCAGCGCTTGCGCTTCTTGCAGCGGGCATCGAACGCCTTGCGACCAATATTCGTCACTGGCAGCGCTCCGAAGTACGCGAGGCAGAGGAGGCGTTCACGGTCGGTCAAAAGGGCTCGAGCGCGATGCCACACAAGCGCAACCCCATTCTCAGCGAAAACCTCTGCGGATTGGCGCGCATCGTGAGAGCGGCGGTGGTGCCAGCGCTTGAGAACGTCAGCCTATGGCACGAACGAGACATTTCGCATTCGTCCGTGGAGCGAATGATCGCCCCCGACACAACTGCAACGATGGGCTTCATGCTCGAGCGTGCAACGACACTTGTTGACGGCCTTGTCGTCTACAAGGACCACCTTGCAAAAAACCTCGACGCGGCCGCTGAGCTCTATTGTTCCGAAGGCGTGCTTCTTCTGCTGGTGGAAGCAGGCGTGCCCCGGCAAGAGGGCTACGTGCTTGTGCAGCGCAACGCGATGCGCGCGTGGCAAGGCGACGGCCGGTTTCGCGATCACATCGTCAATGACGTTGACATCAGGAAATTGCTATCCGCGGAAGTGATCGCGCGCGCGTTTGACCTCGAACACACGCTCGCCCACGTGCCGGCCATCGTCGAGCGCGCGCTCATAAACCGAGACTAAGATCCGCTCTCAGGCGACGAAGGGACGTTGAAGCCTTCGTGCGCCCGCCCGCGCGATGAGCCATAGGATTCTCGGTACGTGCCTCGTTCGAAGGCCGCTCGACTCGTCGCGATAAATCGGTCGCACGGGGCGTTCCGCGATGCGCATACGTCGCGCGGCGAGCTGCCCGAGCAGATCGTTCGGGTATCCGTAGCGTGGCCACAAGCCACCGAGGTCAAGTGCTGCGCACGCCTCACGCGAGAGCGCGGTAAACCCACATTGCGTATCGTGCACGCGTTCGCCAATGGCAGCGGAGGTCAGCCACGAGAGCACGTGCCCACCCGCGTAGCGGCTCCTCGGCATCGCTTGCCGAACGCCGGGCCAGGCGAATCGGTTGCCCTTGACGTAGTCGGCCTTCCCCGTCGCGATGGGCTCGACAAGTGCGGGCAGATCGTCACCGCTCATCTGATCGTCGCCCGCCATCACAATGAATGCTGCGCGCGGGTTCGTGATCGCGCCGAGCGCACGCGCGTAGCCCGTGGCGATCGCAGCCCCAACACCGCGATTGTCAACGTGCCGAACGACTTCGACGCGGCCACCGAATTCGCACGCAACCTCGAACGTGCGATCGCGACTCGCGTCATCCACAACAACGATGCGATCGACCGAAGGCGGCACCTTCGCGAGCATGCGGCGCAAGAGCCTCTCCTCGTCGTAGGCCGGCACGATGACGACAACCGGAACGCCAAGCAGCATGCGAGAAGCTCTCGTAGCACGCAGGGCGCCTCTGGTAATAGGTTGTTCGCAGTGAAATTCACGCGTGAGAACAAGGCGATACTCGCGGTCGGGCTTGTCGTTGTCGGCATCTTGGTCGTCGGCAGCCGTCTCGCTCGCAAGTCGTTCCCACCAGACACGACGCCCGACGGTGCCTACCTGCGCATCGCGCTTGCCCTCAGTCGCAACGCGCCGAAGGACTGTTTCGCCTACCTCGAACGTGACGCGCAATGGGCGTCGTACACAACGATAAGCGCCCGAAAGGAAACCGCAGCCCTCATCGCGCGTAGCTACCCCGAGCTCGAAAAGAAGGCGCAGCTCGCGCGCTACGAAGCGGACGGTAAGCTGCCAGATGGTTCCGATTTCTTCGCGAAGGTTGCCATCGAACGCAACTGGGTCGGACGCCTGCGCAAAGATCTGTCAGGCGTCGATCGCGTGGAGGTCGACGGAGAGCGGGCAACGGTCATCACGAAAAGGGGTACTCGCTATTCCTTCCGTCGTCGCGATAATGGCATTTGGGGCCTCACGATTTTCACCGTCGACTTACTCGCGGACGCGGAACGCGCAACCCGCGATCTTACGCTCGTCAAACAAGCCGCAGCGGATTACGAACGCGTTGCGCCCAAGTAGTTCAGGCTGTTGACGGCGTTTGCTTTTCGAGGTCCCGATAATTTCGTCCAGCAGGTTGACCACGTTCAATCGGCAGCCCCGCTTGCGACCACCCCGGCTCCGTCACCTCGCCAAAGCCGTCACGAACGCCGTCGAAGCCCGCGCGTTGATCCATGACGTTGACGAATCCGGCGGAGACGAGCAGCTCGGCAGCGCGCATCGATCGTCCACCTGCTTTGCAGCCGACGATGAGCTTGGCATCCCTGTCAAAGTGGTTGCTCACAACGCGCACATAGTCTGCATTGGCCACCATTCCGCCCGGCGCCATGTGCATGAGCGGCACGTTGTAGGCACCTTTGGGATGACCTGCTTCGAACTCTTGTTCGGTGCGAACATCGACGTAAGCGAAGGCATCGTGGGTCATGAGGGCATTCGCTTCTTGGGGCAGTACGCGCGAGAACGAAGTCATGGACGCTCCTTATCGGGTGCAGATGCTCGTGCGCCGAGCATCGCGAATTTCGTTGGCCATGGAGAGCGCCGCGCGTGGAGGCCATTGTTTGGCGAGTGAACGTGCGCTTGTCTCGTCCAGCACTGCAAGGTTACGAATGACGTCGACGCCGAGCTCCCGATCCGAGTCGTCTCCGTGGGCTGCCCCCATCGCAACATCGGTCAGCGCTGCAACGGCATCGTGAGTTGTCGTCCCGCACAACGCACCCAGCGCAGCTGCGGCCTCTCTGCGCACGTGCGTGAGCTCGCGCCGATCGCGAAGCACAGCCGCCACAGGAGCTACCGAAGTCTCGCGCTTGCTTGCCGCCATCGAACGCAGCGCTGCGATCCGTACATCAGGCACGTGATCGTGCAACATCGTTGCAAGGCGATCGGGCTCGGTCAACCGAGTCGCGGCCGCTTCTCTCACGAATGCCCAGGCATCTGACATCGCGGCGGCGGCAACGGAACCTTCCACACGGGAGAGCGCGAGGATCGCCGCCTCGCGAACACGCGGATGACCGTGTCGCGCAAGTGTCAAGAGCACAGTCTGCGATCCACGGCCGCTCGCAAGGCCGCTGCAAGCGCGTGCGAGAAGATGTGGTTCCGTTTCTTTACCAATGGCCACCTCGAGCGCGACAACGCCATCGTGATTGCCCGCAATGGCAAGCGCATTGAACACGCCAAGAGCCATCCATCGTGATTCAAAGTCCCCGAGCAGTGCTCCGCGCGACGCTTCGAGCAACGGTTTCGACAGCTCGTTTCCACTCTCTCGAAATCCGAAAAGCAGGTCCGTGCGCGCGTCGCCAGTCGCGTGTTCGATCGCGCTCTGGGCCATATCCGCGTCGCAGCGATCGGCCACACGCGTCAGGATGGCGCGAGCGCTCCTTCGCAATGCGGCCTCGCCTTTGCCCGGCCACTTCAGCAACGCGGTACAGACTTCTTTCGGCGCAGTGTGCGCAAGAACGTCGGCAGCCAAGAGACCCCGTGGCGATGGTTCGGCAAGTAAATTGACCATATCATCAAGAGCCGTTCGCGCGCATCGTTCGAGGTGGTGCCTCGCGCGTGTCGCGAGGGCTCCCTTTGCGCGAACACCAAGTCTTGCCATGGGTGAGACGAGTGCGTCGCATGGCATGCCGCTAAGAGCACTCTCGACGTTGGTCAACATTCTTTCCGGTATGTCGCCAATGCGGCCGTCCAATGCGGCGCTTCCGTCCCTGCCGAGAACGCGAAGCGCCTCAACGGCGGCGGCAGCGTCTCCTTCACTTGTGACGACAAGCGCGGCAAGTTCCGACGGCGTCTGCGCCTTGTCGAAAATAATGGCGTGCGCGTCCGCGGCGCGGAGGTCGAGTGCGGCTTCGGCCACAAGCGACCAGCACGTACTCGTTTCAGGCGCGGGCAACGCGACAACGACCTCGCTCGCCGCTTGGGGAATGGTGACGCGGTAGACCGCGCTGCGTGAGACCAGGTAGACGTTACGGGCGTTGCCCGCCGGCGCAAACGAAAGGCGCACGCGGTCGAGGGTCAACTTCGGGGCATGAAATGTCGCAAATGCGTTCACGCCCATACTTGCACCATGGACGCGATCTGCCGCGACTCGGCCAAAGTCTGGCCGACTCGCCGACGTGAGCGCGAAGATCGTAGCGTCAATGGGTACAAATGGATCGCCCGCGCGGGTGGCTACCGCGCCCGCAATGCGGCTGGGTGAAAGAGGCAGTCTCGAAACGCGCACAAAGCGGCCTCCTTTGAGTGTGCGTGTGTCCGTTGCCGCGAGCTCTTCTTCGCCGCACACGCGCGCGCCATCCCGCGTGCTTGCAAGGTCAACGGTCGTCGGTGCGTTGGCATCGCCGATGAACTTAAGGAAGACACCTTCGCGTTCGCCAGGATCACCTACTTGACCGGTTAGACCCGAAAACGCGGCGGTGGACGCACCGTGCGCAAGTACCGCTTCGAAGCGCCCGAGCGTTCCCTCGCGAACAAGGTGCTCGTACGCGCGCCCCTCGAAGTGAAACGTGCGATGGGAGGTCTTGCCGATCTTGCCAAGGTTCGGCACAGAGAGATGAGCGCCAGCCGCGCCGGCACCCACCGAAAGCGTGCTCGACCCGTCGGGTGAGTCGGCCGCCGCGACGTCGATCCCCTCCGCGCCATCCGCTCGCGGAACGCCGAGACCCCCAAAAGCGGCCATCATCACGCAGAAAGTCCACCAATTTCGCTGCATCCTACACCTGTTGCTTTTTTGGCCACATGAAGGCGTCTGTGAGATTCCCCAGAGCCTGATGCGCAGCTCGTTCGTATCCCTGGGCTTCGGCTGCGTCATCGTCGGGGCGAGCCTTCTCGCTTACCGCAACTGGCGGCCGAAAGTCTTGACCTTGCCCGTGGAAAGTGAGCCTGCGCACGAAAGCGCCAAGGTTGAACGTTCAGTGCGAGCGGAGATCAGCCTCGCGGGCCTCGAGCTGTCCCACTTGGGAGTGGACGACAGCGGCGTCACTTCAGCTCTCGCCGACGGCGCGACCGCGCGCCTTACCCTGGATCCGGAGCTGCAAGCGACAACGCAGGCGCTCATGAAGAGCTATCACTTCCCCGAGGCGGCAACCGTCGTCATCGAGGTGGCGACCGGCAAGGTACTCGCGTACGCCAGCCATCTCGAACGAGGTCCCCAGCGCGACCTATGCGTGGAAGCAACAGCCCCCGCGGCAAGCGTTTTCAAGGTGGTCACTGGTGCGGCCCTGGTGGAACACGCGAACCTAAGTGGGGCTACACAGCAGTGCTACTCGGGTGGCGAACAGCGCATCAGCGAACGCGATCTCATCGACGACCCGAAACGCGATCGATGGTGCACCAACTTGACCAATGCGATGGGTCGAAGCATCAACACTGTTTTTGCGCGACTTGCGCAAAAGCACCTACCGCCACAAACGCTCGAAGCTACGGCAAAACGCTTTGGATTTGGCGACTCCGTCCCGTTCGACCTACCAACGCAACCGAGCGCCCTCCAAATTCCGGACGAACCGCTTGAGTACGCGCGCACGGCCGCCGGCTTCTGGCACAGCACCCTGTCACCGCTCCACGCAGCGTGGATCAGCGCAACGATCGCGCATGGCGGCGAAGCACTTCGTCCATTCATCGTGTCCGAGGCGCTCGACGCCACCGGGCGCTCACTCTACCGCGCGCCGCCGACTTCAGCCGTGCGTCGCTTCATCAGCCACGAAGGCGCGAAGTCGCTCACCGAAATGATGGAGTCAACGGTGCGCGACGGCACGTCGTTCAAGGCGTTTCACGACGCCAAGAGAAGACCTTTCTTGCCGGGTATCGCCGTGGCCGGAAAGACGGGAACGCTCACCGACGCGCAGACCAACCGCTACTTCACGTGGTTCACCGGCTTCGCGCCAAGCAAGCCGCTCAAACAAGGCATCCCGCAAATTGCCATCGCTGTCTTGGTCGTGAACGACCCGAACTGGCAAGTGAAGGCCAACGTACTCGCCCGCGACGTCCTGCGCGCGTACTTCGCCACACGTGGCGTCGCCAAAGTAACGAAGCCGAGTGGAAAACCCCCTCCGCGAAAGCGCGCCGCCTACAAGCGGAGGCAGCACACCTAGGGCGGGGGCGACCGACGCCTACTTCCAGCTCGCAGGCTTCAGCTCGTAGCTGAACACCTCGGCTACCGAAGTCGTCTTGTCCGGCGTCTTGATCTCCAGCCGGAACGGCCGCTCGAACTGTTGCCTCGGAAATACGATCTTCCCCGACGTCTTAGACCCGGGCGCGATTTCCGACGAACCGTCGAGTTGTCCAGTTGCTTTACCAACGATGTCGCGCCACGTGCCGGGAGCGGTTTCGAGTTTGAAGCCAACCGACTTAATCTTAGTGGCCTTGAGCGGCTTGCCGTCAGCACCGCTGGTCTTCATTTCAATATCGACGTCGACCACCGCGAGGAACTGGTCCTCGCCGGCTGGCGAGTAGCCGCCAAACTCCTTGGTCGTCGAGATGGCGTTGACCGTGACCGTCCAAGCGGGTGAATCGATCTTCACGGGCAGCGAAGCGGCGGGGCCCTTCTTTAGGAACGCCGTGTGTGAAACCGACGCGTGCGAGAGCCACTCGGCTTTGCCTGATGCACCAACGACGAGCATCTTGTCGAGTCGACCAAAGAGCGATTGCCCCGGCTCATCGACGTATTTCTCGCCCTTGGGCCTGCGAATGGTGACGTTCTCGCGAGCGGACATGCCGATCACTTCGTCCCAGTTCACAGGGACGACTTTGACTTGGTGCTTTTGTTGACCGCTCTTCACGCTGTAGCTGTCGACCTCGAGAATGGCGGCAACTTGCTTCGGCACCACCTCGCAAAACGCTTCACTGAGCGGCTTCGACTCCCAATGAAAGTCGCGCGTCTGGCCACTCGTCCAAGGGTCCGATCCACGAACGCGCCTGGTAAACTTGCTTACCTCTTTGGTTCCACCCCAGTACGAGTAGGCGCGCTCTTCCGCGCGGAGCGTGATGAATCGCTCGCCACCGTTATCGACATAAAGGACACCGTCGAGCGACGCACCCGCAAGGAGCTCTGTGCCCTTGTAAGTGGCTTTGCCTTCGGCGATGAGCTTCAGGCCGTCGGTGTCATCGCGCTTTTCAGGCTTGTCGCCCTTCGCGCATGAGCCCTTTAGCCACACACGCTCGACCGCAAAGTCGAAAGGAGCGGAAGCGATCTTTTGACTCTGGCTTGCGAAATATGCAGAGGTTGCACGCTCTTTCGCGATGCACTCGTTAGCGGATTGAATCTCACAGGATCGGTTCACGATCTGATCGCGCTCCGCGTCGCCACCCGCTGAAGCCGTGTCCGACTTAGGGGCGACCATTCTTGTGTCACCGGTGCTTGCCGAGGTCGCTGGGCCTGCAGCAGCGTCAGTGTCGGACTTCGCACCTTTTCCGCAACCCGCGAGCCCCAAAAAAATGACCGACAAGCCAACCGAACCCGAAAAAAACCGCGTTCTCATGCTTCTGTGCTCCTTCGCGGCAGGGGTATACGAGCCACGGATGAGCCTGTCCAATGCGTTCAGTCGAGGCCCGTTCATTTCGCCGAAACGGACTTCCTAAAAAGTCATCGAATAGGTAACAAAAGCGCGCTCTTCGCTCGCCTCAAAACGTAACTTGCGGAGTTCTTCGGCGGCACGCCATGTCTTCGGCGGAAGAAGATAGGGAAGCAAAGAGCCCGCAATGGCGAAGCCGGAAGTTGTGAGCACGCGTCCTGCTCGCTCAACGTTCCCCCATTCTTGTGGTTGCTGGCCAGTGGCGACCGCCATCGTGATCGAAGAGAGAGCCACGCTTCCGAGCGCCAGCGAGATCGCGAGGTATCCGGGTTTGCGCGTATCACCTTCGCGCCCGCTAAAACGCATGCCCGTTTCGCTGCACTGGGGCAAGGCGAGCGGCAAACTGCCAATGAGCCAACCCATCGACAACCCAACACTTGCGGGTCCAAGGAACCTCACGGGCCAAGTCGAAGAGTACTTCGTCTCGCTGTTGATGACCACCGAACCGACCGTCGCAAGACCGGCAGTCGAAAGATAGATCCAATCGGTGGATGCTGCCTTGTCGCATAACTCTCGCTCGTGCGCGCCCCGCGGATAAATGTCACCAGGCCCGTACACGTGCGCTGGCGCGGGTTGAATGATCGGCGGCGGCGGCGGCGGGGCATCCACAACTGGAGTCTTGCCACATTCAGGCGGACTTGTCTCTTTTCGCGGCGGCTGATTTGCCGCAGAAGGCAATCCATATTGCCGCAGGCGAGAAGTCGTACGAAGAACATTGCCATGAAGGTTCCGACGCAGATCTTTCGTGAGTACGACATTCGCGGTGTTGCAGACCGCGACCTCACCGACGAAGTGGCGCACGCCATCGGTCGGGGCCTCGGTACGATGTGGCAGGAGGGGACTCGACGCATCGCTGTGGGTCGCGATTGCAGACTCTCAGGCGATCGCCTGTTTAGCGCGCTTGTCGCCGGCCTACGCCGCACGGGCCTCGAAGCGATCGATATCGGCGTGGGACCAACACCCTATTTATACTCCGCAGCCCACTCGTTGGACGTCGGTGGCGGAATCATGATCACCGGCAGTCACAATCCTGCCGACGAAAACGGCTTCAAGATGGTTCGCAACAAAGGGAGCTTCTACGGCAAGGACATCCAAGCACTGCGGTCGCTCATCGAAGAAGAACGCTTCCTCCCGGATGCGTCATCGCCCGGCGGGTGTACCGTTCTTGACCACAAACGCGACTACGTTGAACGTGTAACGTCTCGTGTTACATTTAGAAATACGAACGTCAAGTTCGTGATCGACGCGGGCAACGGCGCTGGCGGGCCTCTGGGTCTTGAGTGCATGCGCAAGGTTGGACTCAGTCCCGATCCGCTATTTTGCGACATGGACGGCCGCTTTCCGAATCATCATCCGGATCCAACCGTACCGAAAAACCTGGAAGCGCTCATCGCGCGTGTTCGCGAAACGGGCGCGCGCGTGGGGCTCGCATACGACGGCGACGCCGACCGTCTTGGTGCGGTCGATGCCAACGGCGATGTCATTTGGGGAGACAAATTACTGATCGTTTTCGCCCGTGCATTGTTGCGTGATCACCCGGGGGCGGCCGTCATCGGCGAGGTGAAGTGTTCGCAAACGCTCTACGATGACATTGCCGCCCACGGCGGAAGGCCTATTCTTTGGAAGACTGGTCACTCCCTCATCAAGACCAAGATGAAGGAGGAACACGCACTTCTCGCCGGCGAGATGTCGGGCCATCTATTTTTTGCCGATCGCTACTTCGGCTACGACGACGCGATCTACGCTGGCCTACGCTTGCTCGAGATCCTGTCGAACGACGATCGCACGCTTGGCGAGATGCTCTCCGACCTACCGACAACCTTCGTCACACCAGAGCTTCGTGTCGATTGTCCTGACGCCGTGAAGTTCAAGGTCGTTACTGCGATAACCGAGCACTATAAGAAGGCGGGTTTCGACGTTGTCGATATCGACGGCGCCCGCGTTCAGTTTGGTAAGCCGGGCGCACCCGCGTGGGGCCTCGTTCGAGCGTCAAACACTGGGCCGATTCTCGTTATGCGCTTTGAGGCTCCAACTGAGAAAGAGCGCGATCGTTTGCATCGCGAGGTTGAGGACGAAGTGAAAAAAGCGCGCGCATCATTTGGTGCGTAATTTGTATCTTTCGTTGATCACAATCACCTGTACATGACCGAGTGGACGATCGAATCGATGCTCAAGTGGGCTGCCGATGATTTTCGGCAGAGGGGTATCGATTCGCCGCGGCTCGACGCCGAATTGCTGCTCGCGCAAGCGATCGGTACGACGCGCATGCAACTGATCCTCGACGGCCAGCGGCCTCTCGTTGCGGACGAGCTCGCGCGCTTTCGTGACTTCGTCAAACGACGTCGCAACCGGGAGCCCATTGCCTACATCCGAGGTGATCGCGAGTTTTACGGTCGCAGCTTTAAGGTCGACGCGCGCGTACTCGTGCCACGCCCTGAGACGGAACACCTAGTAGACGTTGCACTTGCGCGGTCGGCTTCGCGCTCGATGTCGCTTCGCGCCCTCGACGTGTGCACCGGCTCTGGTTGCGTGGCGATTACGATCGCGAAGGAACGCCCGACGAGTGTCGTCATCGCGACCGACATCTCTCTGGACGCCCTTGCCGTCGCACGCGACAATGCGCTTCGTCTCGGCGCGTACAACGTTTCTTTCGTCGAAGCCGACCTGTTTCCACGGCTCGATAGGTTCGATCTCATCGTATCGAACCCGCCGTACATTGCATCCGCTGAGATCGAAACGCTCGCACCCGATATCGCAAAGCACGAACCCCGCATTGCGCTCGACGGCGGCGCAGACGGCCTCGACTTTGTACGCCGCATCATTGAACAGTCTGTCAATTTTCTTGACGATCTCGGCGTTCTCGTGCTCGAGATCGGCAACGGCGACGCGCAAAAGACCGCTTCCCTACTCGAAGGCGCTTTCAGCGATATCCGTATTCAACGTGATTACAGCCAGATCGAGCGCATAGTGAGCGGCGTGTTCTGCCGGTAAGCTACGCTGTGACTCGATGCTCGGCGCTTTGCTTTTCTCTCTCGTCTCCGCGACGTTTCATTTCGTCGTGGCGCGATGGGCGGAACGTTCGTTCCCACGCCTACGCCCACATCGCAAACGCATTGCGATGAGCGTCGCGAGCTTCCTCGCCATCGCCTTCCTAAGCCGAGCCGCCACCCTCGCGCACCTCATGCACGTGCCATCGAGCGTCAGCGCGTTCTTCGCGGGCGAAATGAGCTTCGTCGCGGTCATCGCGCTACCGATCCTCGTTGCGCAGTTCGTCATCGGCCTTCTGGCGCCACTCGTGTCGTGGACCCTCGCCCGAGCGGGCATGGCCTCCCCTTCCTTAGCCCCCATTGCGTCCGCCGGCGACGCCTCTCCCCGTGTCGCTGTCGACTCCTCAGATCCTGACGCTCCCGCTACGGCCACCACGCCCGCACTCTCTCGCCGCCTCATCATCGAACGCGCCGCAGGTCTTCTTGTCACCAGCGCAACCGCTAGCGTCTTCGCATGGGGCACGATCAAGGGCCGTATCGACTTCGAAACAATCGAGGTCGTCGTAAAGCTCACCCGACTTCCGCGTGTGCTGGACGGGTACACGATCGCGCAAATATCGGATCTTCACGTCGGCACATTCGTAGACGACGATCATCTTCGTCGCGGCTTCGAGCACGTCATCAAGATCAAGCCCGATCTCATCGTCGCAACTGGCGATCTCGTCGATCACGATCCGGCCTACGCAAAAAAGATGGCGGACGCCCTAGCCAGTCTCGGCGCGATCGCAAGAGACGGAATATCGGCGATCTTGGGCAACCACGACCATTACACGGGCGCCAACCAGATCGTGCATGCACTTCGTAACTCAGGAGTGAATATTTTGGTCGACGGTGGACGGGTGATCCGCCCTGGCGATGGTGGCGGCTTTGCGCTCTTGGGCGTCGACGACTTGTATCCGTATCGCAGGCGCGGCGGTGGACCGAGCCTCGAGCACGCGGAAGGAGATGTGCCACCGGACCGGGCGACCGTGCTGCTCTCCCATCAGCCCACGACCGTCGATATATGGGCGGGGCGCGTTGACTTGCAACTTAGCGGGCACACGCACGGCGGTCAGATCAATCCGGGTTTCTCGATCGCAAAGCAAGTGCTGAAATATGTGCACGGTCGTTACGAAATCAAAGGCGAGATTAGAGGCGGCACCACGCTCTATGTGAATCGCGGCTTCGGAACTGCGGGAATCCCCGTGCGTGTGCGCGCGCGGCCAGAGGTCACGAAAATCGTGCTCGTGTGCGGCTGAGCGAACTATGTTGGCGGACGTGCGATCGATTCTTTTGGCCCTCGCAATCGCGTGCGCAACCGCAACCGCGATGGCCGCAACGTCGGCGCCAAATCAGGCGAAGGGCGCTCTCTCGCTTCCGATCCGTGGCGTGACGATCGGCCCAATCGAGAACGCGTATCATCCTGGTCTTGGTTACGGCAGCGAAGCCTATGGTCGTGCCCTCGACGAAGCGCGGCGCATGGGCGCAACGTGGGTTGCGCTGACACCGTTCGGGCGCGTCGGCAGTCTTCGCGGGCACGGCGTTGATCTCACCTTCGAACGGCCGTTCGATGACAACCGCAAAGACGTGGCGCGCGCGGTCGAAATGGCCCACGCGCGGAGTCTTCGCGTCATGCTCGTGCCTCACCTGTGGGTCGAATCCGGAGAGTGGCGCGCGCTCATCGATCCGGGGACGGACTCTGGCTGGGCCGAGTGGGAAAGAAGCTACACCACGTTTGTTCGCGCGTGGGCTGAGGTTGCCGAAAGCTCGGGCGTGGACCTCCTGTCATGCGGTGTGGAGCTCCGCTCTTGGGTTACAAGCGGCCGCGCTCCCGGATTTTCGCGGGTGATTCGCGAAGTGCGCAAAACGTATCACGGCCCGATCACTTATTCTGCCAACTGGGACGACGTCGACGACACAGTGATTCTTGGAGAGCTCGATGTCATTGGCATCAACGCGTTCTATCCACTCGCCGAAAAGGATGGCGCGTCGTGGATGACGCTACTCGAGGGTGGACGACGCGTGGCCGAACGCGTCCGCGTGCTCGCGAAGACCTGGAATAAGTCAATATTGTTTACCGAAATCGGCTACACGACACGCACCGACCCCGCGATAAGGCCGTGGGAATGGCCCGATCACATGAAGGGCGTCCGCGTCGATCAGGGAGCGCAAGCTAAGGCGTACAACGCCCTCATGGGTCCGCAGCTTGACGAATCGGCCTTCGCGGGATTCTTCGTGTGGCGCACTTACAGTGATCCCGACGACGTTTCGCAAGAGGCCGAGTGGGGCTTTTCTCCACGGGGAAAACTCGCCGAGCTTGTTATTCGCGATGCGTTCGCTGCGCGCTGGTTCAACGACATCGACCGACTCTGGGCGCACGCGCCCGAGGCCCGCATTCCCGGCGTCTATCCATAGAATTTAGACGTACCATACGTCCCTAGGGCTGCGACTAACGCCGATGAGCAAGCAAGAGATCGCCTTCTCCGACTTCGAGCAGTACTACCCTCACGCGCCAACCGCGCTCTGCATCAAGGAGTGCGCGCGACTTTCGGCGTTGAGACAGTTCGATTGCCCCGGACCCATTCTTGACGTGGGCTGCGGCGATGGCCTCTTTGCACGCATCGCATTCGAAGGTCGCGAAATTTGGGGCATCGATATCGACGCAAGCGAAAGCCGCTGGGCACAGGCGAGCCGTGCCTATTCACAGATTATTCTCGGCGACGTCACGCGCGCGAAGCTGCCAAGCGCCTTCTTCGAGACGTGCGTTGCCAACTGTTCGCTCGAGCACGTTCCGAATATCGACGGAGCGCTCAACACGATTCACGACTCACTCAAGCCAGGAGGGCGGGCTTACCTCTTTGTGCCGCAACGAGATTGGGCCAAGAATATGTGGATCCTTCAGGCGCTTCGCGCCGTCGGAGCAGACGGTCTCTCGCGCAACTTGCAAGAGCGACTCGACCATCTCTTCAAACACAGTCATCTCTACGACGAGACCGGTTGGCGCGAGGTGATGGATCGCACTCCATTCGAGATTGAGCGCCTCGAGCCCGTTCTTTCGACCGCGACCACGATCGCGTTCGAGATGTTCCTCATTCCCAGCACGCTCGGTTGGGTAAACAAGCGCCTCACGACACGGTGGACAAATTTTCCCGGGCTAAGGCGCCGAACGGCGCGAGTTGCATTTGAATGGGCCCAGCGCGCACTAGCACTGGCCGGCGATGTCGAAAAGACGGCAGAATTTCTCATCGTTCTTCGTCGCAAATCGTAACTCCAAAATGTCACAATGACCGAAGACGTCGACTACTTCTCGAATCACGCACTCAAGCTTCGCTTTCCGTGGAGGCTCTATCACCGTCCAATCGTGGAAGCGCTGCGAATGGAGATCGCACGGACGCCCGGTCTCGACATCCTCAACGTTGGATCGGGCCCATTCTTCGAGCTCAACTTGCTCGCGAACGATGTGCGCAGATACACGATCTGCGATATCGATCATCGAGCGATCGATTTAGCGCGAACACTGCACGGGTCAAGGCTCACGGGTGCTCACATCATCGACGAAACCGGCAAGCTTCCTTACAAGGATGCGAGCTTCGATTTGGTCGCTTCGATGGACGTCATCGAGCATGTCGTCGAACCATTGCCATGGGTGTCGGAGATCGTGCGCGTTCTTCGACCGGGAGGCCGCATTTTCCTCACGACGCCGAACTACGGCTTCAGTTCGCTCGGTCTCATCGAACGCACCGCGCTCGAGGCGATCGCGCGGGTTCAAGGGTTTTCTCGCGCCCACATTCACCCGAGCAAGATGACGATCGGTAGGCTCCAACAATTATTGCAGGATGCATCCATCCAAAATGCTCAGGTGAGGGCGATCGCCCTTGGCTGGGCGCTGGTCGCGACCGGTCAGCGCTGAGCCGTAGACGTTGCTTTCACGGAGTGTAAGCCACTGCGCCCACCTGCGTTAGATGCGTATGAGAAGCGTTTTCCTGAGTGTAGCGCCACTGTTCGCTGTCATGGTCGGTTGCGGGGCGGGAAGCTACCACCTGCCCGAGACCCCGATGAGCCCGACGGCGCAAGCGCAGATGCGATCGATGCAAATTGACGGTGCCGAAGGCGCTCCTTCAATGCCATCCGCGCAATCACGGCCATCGATGCCTTCGCCGATACCCCCACCGGGTGCGGCTGCAGCGAAGGCGCCACCACCGACAACGTCCACGCATGCGCGCGCTGCGTCGACTTCTGCGACGTCGTCGAAACCGACGGTATCAAACCTTTACATTATCTACGCGGGCGTGATGGACCTCACCGTCGCACCCAAAGCCGAAGCGAACACGCTTGAGAAAGCCATCGGTGTCGCGAGCGGTCTCGGTGGTCACCTCGTCAGACTGGAGCGCGGTCGCGTTGTACTCAAGGTGCCCTCGACGTCGTTTCGTGACGCGATGCACGCCATTTCCGAGTTCGGAGAAGTCACCAACCAAGAGGTGCACGCCGAAGACGTAACCGACGAGTTTCGAGATCTTGAAGTGCGCTTGCAGAATTTGCGCGCGACGCGCTCTCGTATCGAAGAGTTTCTCAAACGCGCGCAGCAGCTGGCTGACACCCTGACGCTCGAAAAAGAACTCGAACGTGTCGCGATGGAAATCGATCGCATCGAGGGAAGGCTCCACTTGCTTCGGGAGCGCTCTGCCATGTCCGAAATTACGTTAGCGGTTTCGGCACCTGCCGAGCGGGCGGCGCCAGCAGTGGTCGTCAAAGAAAGGCACGGCCTCACGCCATTGATGATTCCGGTGGAGTGGCTTCAATCTATTGGTCTTTCCAGCCTGCTCAACGTTCAAGGCTCCTGAGGTTCTCGATGAAACAATGGTCAATGATGTTGATTGTCAGTGTTCTTGGTGGTTGCGGAGCCGCAAAAGTCGATCTGCCTCCCCACTTCGGAAAGCTTGGCGATCAAACGAGCTTCAATATTCGCGGTGTCAGCGCAACGGGCGTCGTCGTCGCGGTCCGCACAGAAAAAAATGAGCTCCATGCCGACGCTGGTTTTTGGGCGGAAGTGATCGATAGCAGGCTCAAGGCGGGCGGCTACATACGCGAGAAGTTCGCACCCATCCGTCTCGCGGATATGGACGGCCAGGAGCTACGTTATTCGCGCGAGCTCGATGGTCGTTCGCACCGCTATTGGCTCTCCGTGCTCACAACGCCCAAGCGTGTCTACTTGGTCGAGGCCGGTGGCGACGCCGAGGTCTTCGATTCGCAGAAGATGGAAATCGAAAAGGCGATGGCGTCTTTCCGACCGTAGCGATGCGTGCTCGATGCGAGGTGCGCATTCGGACTCGGTTTCGGTTACAATCGGGCTCGACATATGGCGGGCTTAGACACGGTTCTCGATACCGAATCGATCGACGATCACAAATACCTGCTGCGCATACCAGAGGGGTGGGAACAGGGCGCCAGCACCTTCGGCGGACTCGTCATCGGCGCCATGGTTCGTGCAATGACGAGAACGCTTGACGACGGAACACGCAGCTTACGCACGCTCAACGCAGAGCTCATCGGCGCTGTGCAAGCCGGCGATGCGATACTCAAGCTTCGAACCCTGCGGCAGGGCAATGCGGTATCGGCACTCTCGGTTGAATGCAGCCAGGGCGATGAGCTCGTGGTCCACGCCGTCGGCATCTTTGGACGCCCACGGCCGTTCGACGAGACGTGGCGCGAACTTCCGCCGCCGGTGTTCGGCCCTTGGCAAGAGACACGCGCAGCGGAGTTGGACGCTTCGATCGCTCCCCGATTTACGAGGCAATTCGAGTACCGACCTATTTTCGGTGCGCCGTTCGAAGGAGGCTCACCGCGATGCGAGGGTTGGGTGCGCCCACGAGAAATCTGCAGCATTCGCGACGAGGCTTACATTTCCGCCATCGCCGACGCGTGGTGGCTCGCGGCGATGGTGAAGCTTGCGAGTCCGAGACCCGCCGCCACACTCTGCTTCTCGATCGACTTTCACTCGCCAATCGAAGGTCTTGGCGTCGAAGCGCCCCTCTACCATCGTGGTTACGTTTCGGCGCTGTCCGATGGGTATGCGACGGAAGTGCGCGAGCTGTGGGGGCAGGACGGTCGCTTGGTCAGCATCAATCGGCAAGTTGTCGTCATCATCAAGTAAGTGAACGAAGTTACTTTGCATTTTCGACGATCGGGACCTGTCGAAATCCCCAAGTCGCGTCCACTTTTTCGTCCCGACGCGTGACAAAGAGAAGCCGCGTCTGTCCGTTTTTTTCGAAGGTCGCTGGCAACGACGGATTAGGCGAAAGCGGGGGCACGTATCCCCACGAAGCGGAGAGCTGTTTGAGCTGGCCTGATACGCTCTCCTCGTTGACGCTCGTGCGTAGTGGCCTGTCGTAAACCGTAACCGTCCAGAAGGCCTTGAGCGGTTCGCTTGTCTTCGTATCGTTTGTACAGTGAGCGCGAT
This sequence comes from Myxococcales bacterium, assembly GCA_023248735.1. Classification (GTDB taxonomy): domain Bacteria; phylum Myxococcota_A; class Polyangia; order Polyangiales; family Polyangiaceae; genus JAHFDX01. The sequence goes on along the minus strand of JAHFDY010000053.1, from coordinate 346 downwards.
CAATCGAGAGAACCGGCAACGTACTCATCGAGCTCGACTCGCGAGCTGGAAGCGCGTCAGGTACGAGCCACGGCGCAAGCTCGAACACGTGCGACGCCTGGAGCCATGCGTCGCGATCCGTCTTGCTGGATACGATGAACTTAAGCGACAACACGCCGGCTGTTTCGTTCGACACGAGAAACTCCGCACGCGTGTCTTCCTTTTGCTTTTGACAGTGCTGCGTTGCCTTACCTTCGAATGCGCACGCGTAGTTGCGCGCACGAACCACGCCACCAACCCGCGCCGCAAGGTCCGTCGCAGCAGGGTCGACCCGCAGCGACAGGGTCCACCTAAGAGTGATCGTCGC
>JAHFDY010000052.1 GCA_023248735.1 Myxococcales bacterium | reverse complement strand
GACCGCGAACGGTGCGCCCCATAAACGGCGTGTTCTTGCTCTTCGACCGAAGTGCGGCGGCGTCGATTACCCACTCTGCGGCTGGGTCGAAGAGAATGAGGTTGGCCTCTGTGCCTTCACGAATTTCCGGCGGCGACAGGCCAACAATCCGCGCCGGAGCACGCGTGAGTGAGTCGATCAATCGCGATAAAGAGAACGCGCCTTCGTTCACGAGACCCATGAGAAGCGGTAAGCAAATCTCCAGGCCGATCATGCCGGGCGATGCGCGATCGAACTCGCAGTCTTTGTCGAGTACGCCGTGTGGTGCGTGGTCGGTTGCGACGCAATCGATCGTTCCATCGGCGAGTGCTTTGCGAAGTGCGTCGACGTCGTGTTCTTCGCGGAGCGGGGGGTTCACCTTACACGCGGTCTCGTAGCCGAGGACGTTTTCATGCGTGAGGAGCAAGTGGTGTGGCGTTACCTCGGCAGTCGCGCGGATGCCACGCGACTTGGCTTCACGAAGCAGGCGAACCGACCCTTCGGTTGAGGCGTGAGCGAGGTGATAGCGGGCCCTCGTATACTCGGCGAGCATGAGATCGCGTGCAACGATCACGTCCTCGGCGACGCGCGGCCATCCGCGCAATCCCAGCTTGGTGCTGACCCAACCTTCGTGCATCTGCGCGCCGTCTGTCAGTGCGTGATCTTCTGCGTGCTGGATGATCGGGAGATCGAACATGCTCGCGTACTCGAGCGCGCTTCGCATGACGGCGCTCGAAGTCACGCATCGCCCGTCATCTGAGAGCCCCACCGCGCCCGCGTCGCGCAGGTCGGCCATTTCGGTCAATCGTTCACCTTCTTGACCAACGGTAATGGCACCGATCGGGTGCAGGCGTGTACCGCCTACCGCACGGGCTTTCGTGACCAAGAACTCGGTGATGGTTTTGCTGTCGTTGATCGGATTCGTATTGGGCATCGCGCAGATGTCGACGAAGCCGCCGGCTGCTGCGGCGCGTAACGCGCTGGTCACGTCTTCTTTTGACTCGTAACCGGGTTCGCGCACATGAGCGTGGAGATCGATGAGTCCAGGCATGAGCCAAAGACCGTCGCCGTTGAACGTTCGGACGCGCTCGGATTGCGGAAGGTTGTGCGCTGCGTCGCGCCCAACACGGTTGATGCGTCCCCGTTCTATCACGACGTCGACAACGGCATCGAGACCCGCGTGGGGATCGATGGCGCGCACCCGGCGGAAAACCAGCGCGTCAATCATCGAGAGACGACGTGTATCGAGCCTTGTCCCTTATGTCGACGGCGAACGTGAGGAGCCTGCGTTTCTGCAGCAAATATCAGCCTCAGAAGGAACCCGAAGCGCCAACCGAACCGAGGCCTACTTCTGGGCGAATGGTGAAACCGGTCGTTTGTGGGCCGGATTTTGGCGCAGTGAGGAGCAAGATCGTCCCAACTGCAATGCCGGCTCCCGCGACACAAAAACTGGTGATCGCTATCGCGGCGTCCGTTTGGAGTCTCTCGTTCGCGGTCGCGGGCTTTTCGCCGTTGCTCAGAACGGCAGGGGGGACAGGACAATGTTTGCCCTCGGCGCCGCACTCCTTCGAGAGAAGCCTGTTGAGCGGGTACCACTGCGCGGTGAACACCACGCCCACGGCGATGCCGGCGGCACCGACGCCGAACGATCCCCAGGTTGCCAGTTTTCGTCCAAGCGGCAGCGGTGGGGGAACGATTTTTGTCAGCGTGATCGTGACGGTCTTCTCTTTTTTTTCCGCGACATCGAATGGCTGCACGAAGCTCTCGTATCCAGGCGCATCTGCCAGTACGCGGTGCTTTCCAGGGTCCACCGAGAGCTTCACGCCGAATGCGGCCGACTGAATCACGCCTTCGTCGACCGTGACCTTGAGTCCGGGCACGATGTTGGTCACCGACAACGTGATGTATCCAAGCTTCTCTGCGACGATCGCTCGCTCGCGCCGGGCTTCGTCGATGAACGCTTGAAGTACCGTTTCAGCCTCCGGCGACGCTGACTTGCGTGGGTCCATCGTGGCGACGCGGTTGTACGTATCGCGTGCGCAGAGAAACTTGCCCACACCACGACACGCGCGCGCCAGAAGCATGAGAAGTGCAGGCGGCTTCTCGCGGCTCGGGTAGATTTTCTCCGCGCGCGAGCACTGATCGTACGCAAGATCGTACTTCTCGGACGTGAGCGACTTGTTGCAATCAGTGGCAAGCACCCGCGCCGCGTCTTCGTCGATTGCACTCTGCGTGGGGTCATCCGCGAAGGCCCGCCCCGCGATTCCAAAGGTGATGAGGAACAGGCCTGTCGCCGAGGCTCGCAGCAGGCGAGTCCGATTCGTCAGGTTACTTGATGGGTGCATGCTGCAAACGGGCGATGGCGGGGAAATTAAGCGCACTCCCATCCGACCATGGTTTCACATGCCGGGCTACCGGGGCAACTGGCAGTCGTGTTTGTGCGAAGGGCGGGACTTGAACCCGCACAGTGTTTCCACCACCAGAACCTGAATCTGGCGCGTCTGCCAATTCCGCCACCTTCGCGATGTGAGGGGCGCGGAGTATCGCCAAGCAGCCCCAGATCGTCAAGCCAAACGGCACAATCGCTCGACTGCGTTAGTGTAGGCACCACGCGAGGAGTAGCGCGCACAAGAGAAACATGGCGAGCAGGATGCTCGCGCCAATGGCGATCGCAAGGTTGAACGAACGCGAAGACCGTAACGCGCCAGTCGCGCGTGCCTCGCGACTGAATCGCACTTCGGCTTCGGCAATCGGTAGCAACGCCGAAAACGTCTGATCTCCCCTGGTCCCACTCGCGCGAACCATCACGCGGAACGTCGGCGCATCAGCGCGCGCGATCACTGCGAGAGTGCCGCAACGCGGACACCGGCGTTCCTTACCGAGCGCTATGCCGCACGTCCCGCACGCATCGCGCTCGCTCAGCTCGGGTTCGGTAACGCACGCAAGGCGATACTCAATGGTCGTCGTTTGACTCTCCACGTGCGCCCACGGCTCAAACCACTGGTCGGTGACGAGCGTGTGCATGGGGCCCTCGCGAACATCCCGACAGTGGGGACACGCGAGCTGCGCCCGTTGATTCGGGTCGAGCACAACAGCGGTCGCGCATCGTTCACAAGCGCCTACGCAAATGCCTGGGTCACCCGACCGCAGTGCATTCCGCGCCGTCGCAAGCCAAGTTGCGAAAGCCATGGACGAAAAGTCGGTCTTGAACGACATCGGTTGCCCATCCGCGAGGAGCGAAATCGTGTTGGTGTGCGCGCACCTCGTGCAGCGCACTACGATCGGGAGAGGCGGTGGTTCTCCGAGCGGAAGCTGACAGCTCGAACAGCGTGCGCGAGAGAGTGCCACGGGGAGCTACGTTTTATCGTTACTTCGGTGGCTCGGCCGGTGGCGACGGAGCCGGGGCGCCTTCGCCTTCCGTTGCGGCGGGCGTGTAGGGCTTGCCATCTAACTCGACGAGGCGGAACTCGACGCGGCGATTGAGCTGCTTGTTGGCTGCCGTCGTGTTCGGGGCAAGGGGCTTCTCCATGCCGTAGCCCTTCGACTCGAGACGTTCCTGCGCGATGCCCTTTCCGACAAGCCACTTGACTACCGCGGCCGCGCGACCATCGCTCAGTGTCTGATTGAAACCCTTTTGACCTTCGTTGTCCGTGTGGCCATCGATCGCCATTTTGGTGATCTGCGGGTTCTTGGAAAGCACTTCGTTCATCGTATTGAGGATTTCCGCCGTCGTTGCGTCGCTCTCGCGAATCGTCGACTTTCCGGACTCAAATTGAATCGCTCCCGGAATCTTGATCTGGTCACCGCTCAGCTTCGCATTGCCCGCCATGACAAGCTGGCGACGCCTGAACGCGAGCTTCTTCGGAGGCGGTGGAGGCTCGGGTGCTGCGGTCGATGCAGGGGGTGGGGGCTGAGGCGGTGGCGGCGTTTGCGGGGTCCCGCTCCCGACTGCGAGTTCTGCGTTACAAGCCATAAGGACAAGGGCGGTCAACACCGACGATGCCGAACCGATACGAAGTGCTTTCATCGAATCCTCCCATTAGCGAGCATACGCGTTGAGGCCCACACCTCGCCGCGGCTGGCGGGGACCCTACGGCATTGCCGAGTCATTGTCATCGCTGCCGTATACGAATGCCAGCGGGCTCGATAACCTTCGCCTATGGCTGACGCGCGTGCGGTCGCGATTCGCGCTGCGTTCGAGAGCGCAAAGACCGATCTGCGCGCTTCCTTCGACGAGGGTAAGTGCGGGTTCGAATTGGGCAGACTTCGGTCACTTCAACTCGACCAGATTCTTGACGGTCTCTACCGCGGGGTGGAATCCGCGTTTCCTCCGGCGGTACGCGCAGGCATGTGCTTAGCCGGTGTTGGTAGCTTCGGGCGCGGTGCGGTCGCGTTGCATAGTGACGCGGACGTTCGTCTGCTTGTGCAGGCGCGATCGAAGGCGAAGGAGGCGCAGGAGAGGTTCTCAGAGTCGCTTTTCTACCCGCTATGGGACGCAGGATTGCCACTCGGACACCAAGTTGTCGATCCGAGTCAGATGCTCCTGATGGCCCAAGACGATCTTGCTACGGCCACTTCCCTTCTCGATCTGCGCCCGATTTCGGGCATGAGCGAGTTGTGCACCACGCTGAGGGACCGAGCGTCGAGCGGTCTCTTCTCGGAAGGCGAACTCGGTAAGTTCGTTGACCGTCTTGAGGAAGAAGGCAGCAAGCGTCACGCCAAGTTTGGCGGGTCCATGTACCTGCTCGAGCCCGACGTGAAGTTTGGCGCGGGAGGCCTCCGCGATCTTGACGGCGTTCGCTGGGCGGTGCGCGCTCGCTTCGGCGTATCAAACGAGGGCGGAATTCACGGCACTTGGGCCGAACTCGTGCGGCTTGGAACGCTTGTTGCGCGAGAGGCCCACGAGCTCGGGAGTGCCGAGGAGTTTCTGTGGCGCGTGCGAAATCATCTCCATGTGCGCGCAGGTCGACGCAGCGACCGTCTCTCTTTCGAGGACCAAGAGCACGTGGCGACGACTCTCGGCTACGAAGGCGATCGGCACGAAGCCGCGGAGCGCTTCATGCAAGACTACTATTTGCACGCACGCGTGATCTCGCGGGCGAGGGACCGTCTCTTTGAGCGCGTCCGTCCGCCGCGCCGAAGGGGAAAGCCGATCGAAGCCGACCTCGGTGACGGCGTTCGCATGTTTGACGGTCAGGTCACTGTACAAGCCACAAGTGCCCTCGCGGACGACCCCGCGCTTGCGTTTCGTATGTATGACGCATGTGTTCGTCATGGCGCGCCCGCGCTTCCGTTCGCTCGTGAAGCGATCGCACGTCAAGCCGCTCTCGCCGACTGGTGCGAGCGCCTTCGCGCCCATCCTCAGGCGGCTCGAATTTTCATTGAACTGATTTGTCGCGTTCCGGATGCCAAGACAAAGAGCGGTTCGATGGTCAAAGAGCTTCATGATGTGGGGCTCTTGCTCGCGATGATTCCCGAATTTCTCCCTGTGACAGGCCGGGTGCATCACGATGTCTACCACGTGTATACGGTGGACGTTCATAGCGTGGCGGCGCTTGACTACCTGCGCGCTCTATGTCGCGGCGAGCTGGCCGCGGAGCATCCGCTCGCGAGTCGTCTTGCAGCGGAAATTGCGCATCCTCGATCGCTGTTCTTGGCGACGCTGCTTCACGATGTAGGCAAGGGATTTCCTGACGCGAACGGCTCCAGAAAGAACCACTCGCGGGTGGGTGCACACCTTGCTCAGCGCATCTTGTCGCGGCTTTCCGTGTCGGCGCCCGAGGTCGACGAAGCGCGCATGCTTATCGATAGCCACTTGTCGATGTATCATACGGCGACGCGTCGTGACCTCGACGACCCCGACACGATTGGCGAGTTTTGCGGCTTGGTGGGAGACGAAGAGGGGCTGCGCAATCTGTACCTTCTCACGGTCGCCGACATTACGACGACGTCGCCGTTAGCGATGACATCGTGGAAGGCGCGCATGCTCGATGACCTCTATGTGCAGTGCAACGACCGCTTCCTGGGCAGTGGCTCCTTTGTGCATGATGGCCTCGTCGGTCGCGTAAAACGAGCGTGCCGCCCCTTCTGGGGAGAAGGGGTCGAGGCGTTGGATCAATTCATCGACTCGATGCCCGAGCGATACCTTGCGAGCAACGCACCTGAAGAAGTGGCTCAGCACGCTCTCGCTGCACAAAGTCGAAAGGGATCAGTCTCGGTTGCAATGGTAGGCGCCAAAACGCAGGACTTCGTGCAGCTGTGCGTCGTCGCTGATGACGTGTCGGGCCTTCTCGCGAACATCGCGGGCGCGCTGACGGCGAACCGGCTCGAGGTCTTGGCAGCACAAGTATATTCACGCGACCTCGGTGGTGCACGTGAGGCGGTCGACCTATTTTGGGTCCGCGATCGCGCCGAAGGCGCTGAAGGGGTCGCGCGCGTCTTTCCTCGATTGGCTCGCGATCTCGAGAACATTTGCAGAGGAGACGCGAACCCCGGAGCGCTCATCGCTTCGCGCATTGGTAAGAGCTCACCCTGGCGCGAGAGGCCAAGCCCGCGCATTGAGACCGATGTGGTCGTCGATGGCCGCGCCTCGCAAAGACACACCGTCATCGAGGTGGTCGCAAAGGATCGTGTCGGGTTACTTTTCGACGTGGCTCGCGGCCTGTCGAGCCTCGGCCTCAACATCGCGCTCTCAAAAATTAATACCGAAGGCACAAAAGCCGTCGACATCTTTTATGTACTCGAACAAGACGGAAGTCGAATCGAACCCGGGGCACGCTACCGCGAGATTCGCGAAGCTCTGCTCGGAGTACTTGCAGTTTCAACGGAGAAGCCTTCCTCAAGTGGAGCGCGCAACCAGGTGGAAAAATGAACTATCGAATGTTACATTTGTTTGGCGTCTTGCTGCTCGCGTCTTGTGGAGGACCGGAACAAGCGCACGAGCCCGTGAACCTTGGGCTTCTTGCCAGAAATCCCGAGCCCGCAAAGCCTGCAAGTCAAGACGACTACCGGCGTGGTGAGCAGGCGCTGCTATCTGGCGATTTCGCGATGGCCAAGGCGGCGTTTGAGGCGGTGATCGTCAAGGAACCTGAGCGCGCCGAAGCCCATTCGTATCTCGCGGCTGCGCTCGAGCAGCTCAACGACAGAACTTCAGCCGAGTCCCACTACAAGATCGCGTTGGCCAAAAAGCCTGATCTCCTGCATGCGTTGTCGAATCTATCTGCGCTGTACCTCGACGCGAATCGCTTTCAGGAATGTGCGACGATACTCGATAAGCCAGAGGTCCTTAAGGCGGGTGCGCCTGAGGTTTACTTCAACCTTGGCCTTGCGCGCGCTGGGCTGAAGGATACCAAAGGCGCCGAGGCGGCGTTTCGCGTTGCGATTCAGCGAGCGCCTTCACAAGCGAGCTACCGCACGGCCCTTGCACAAGCGTTGGGCGATGGAGGCCGTGTGGCTGATGCGATCGTAGAGCTACGGACCGCGCGGGATCAGGCCAAGGGTGATCTTGCGGCGCTCCGCGTGATCGGCGCGACGTTTCGAGAACTTCGCGCAGCGACGGAGTGCATCACCACCTTCGACGCTGTCATCGTGTCAAAGGACGATGGTGCGGCGAGATTTGAGCGCGGACTCTGCAAGTTCGCGAACAAGGATGGCGCAGGAGCGTCCGAAGATTTGAAGCGCTCTCTTGAGCTAGAGCCGAAGCTTGCGTTGGGCCACTATTGGCTTGGTGTCATCGCAACTGGCGAAAAAAACGCCGCAGAGGCAAAAACGCGCCTGTCGAAATATCTCGAACTGGAGCCGAATGGTGCGAAGGCAAAAGAGGCGCAAGCGCGCCTCAAGAACCTTCCGTAGGTAAGATTCTTGACGGATGGGCGAAGCCGCGCCGAACGCGACCTTCACCTTCTTTCGAAATGTCGACCATTGCAACGAGAAGACCACCCGCGTCAAAGCACGCAACGAGGCCGCAGGAACGCTCTCGAAAGTGAGCTGCCGAAAGTGGCTTGCCTTGAAGCGCGAAGAGCGTTCCTTCGTCGGTGAGCTCGCAGGTGGGGAGCGCCATTCTCACGGCGGAACTAAGTGGAATTACAGCCGCCTCGATCGATTCGCGCGGATCATTCGGCGAAACGCTGCGCTCGAGCGTGAAGTCCCCCGCCCGCAAGCGATGCAAGGCTGAGAGGTGGCCGAGGGTGCCCAGGCTCTCTGCAAGGTCGCGCGCTAGGGATCGCACGTAGTACCCTTTTGACACTGTCGCAGTTACAAACAGGGTTGGGGAGGGCAACAGTGTCGCTCCGGTCACGGAAAGTGAACGCACCTGAACGGGTCTCGGAGCCAGAATTACGGTCTCGCCACGACGCGCGACATCATATGCACGCTCGCCGTTGACATGAAGCGCGGACACCGCAGGCGGGATCTGCTCGGTGCGCGCTAATTCGATTTCGATGGCGGCGTTGAGTACACGAGAGGTGTTTTGCGCGAGTTGTTCCTGCAAAGCTGCGACGAGTTCTTCAGGTACGCGTGCACTCTGCGTGACTGGAGACGTGCGGTCGAGCGAAACGGTCTCGCAACCGAAAGTGATCGCTGCTTGATAAGTTTTGTCAGCGGCCGTTAGGTGTGCGACGAGCTTTGTCGCCTCGCCAAGTGCGACGACAAGGACGCCGGTGGCCATCGGATCAAGCGTACCTGTATGTCCAACGCTTCGCGTTCGGAGGACGCCACGCATCTTTGCCACAACGTCGAAACTGGTCCATCCGTCAGGTTTGTTGACGACAACGATGCCGTCCATCAGCCGAAAAAGACGCTCTGGCGTTCGGCGACGGAGCGATCGAGCATGCTCTGAATCGTGCTGCGAACACGTTCGCTTAGGCGCCCGATGGCGACATCGTCGTCGATGACTTCATTGCCATACGTGCCAAAGTCGATCGGTTCGCCAAACGAGATCTTCCACTTTGTTGGTGCCGGCATGAGACCCACTGGACCGAGGAGCGGAAAACCCGGTGTGATCGGAAAGAAGGGAATGCCGAGGACCTTGCTCGCGCCCTCAATACGGAACAAGAGAGGGTTCATCTCCTCTGCGCCGACGATCGCAACGGGAATGATCGGTGTGCGCGTGCGAATCGCGAGCTTCACGAATCCGCCGCGCCCGAAACGCTGAAGGCGATAGCGCTCCTTGTACAACTTGCCGACGCCTTTGATGCCCTCTGGAAACACCGCGACGAGTTCACCGCGATCGAGCAACTTCTCCGCGTTTTCTTGGCAAGCTCGCACGGCGCCAAGGCGTGTCGCGAGCATTCCGACGTAGGGGAAATGCACGACAAAGTCTTCGATGAGCCAGCGCAGATCACGCGCTCGCTGCGTCTCACGTCTTACCGCCATGCGCAACATGAGCCCGTCCCACGGGGGCTGGCCGGAGTGATTCGCAACGAGCAAGCAGCGACCGCCTGGCGGCAAGTGCTCGGCTCCGTCGACCGAAACGCGAAAGTAGCGATCGTAAATTAAGTTGAGCACTGGGCCGACGCGCTTGTCCCACACAGGGTCGTACCCAAAGTCGTCGTGCATACCGGCGCGGTCTCGCAATCCAATCCGGCCCCAGCGGTGGAGGTAGAATTGCGTGTCATGGACCTCTGTCTCCGCGTCGAAGGGCTCCTCGACTAGCGCAACGCTCGGTAAGGACGGCGGCGCTGCACTCATCGGCGCAGCGGACGGCGGAGGCGCTTCGATCGGCGCGAGCTTGGCAAAGGACGGCGGCTTCACTTTGGCCTTCGGCTTCCGCTTCTTTGACGCTGCACGACGGGGAGCGGTGGGCTTCTTCGCCTTCGCGCTCGCCTTTGATTTGGGCGGTGGCTTTGGCTTCGTGCTTTTCACCCGTGCAGTCTTCACCTTCGTAGGAAGCTCGTTCCGCGTTGCCTTCTTCGGCATCTTGACGACCTTGCTCCCGACTCTCGCTGGCTTGCGCTTGACCGATTTGCTCATCGTGAGGCCTCCTGCAAGAGCTGCACGTCGCGCAAACGTTGTGCACTGGTGAAGTCGAGGACCGCTTCGCGCGAAGTGTACGCAGGAATGAACCCGAGCACGTCGCGCGCACGCTCGCCGTCGGCGACGAAGAGGTAGCGCAAGTATCGAATGAAGCTGGCCGGTGCGTCGGCAAGTTGCAGCGGCCATGCGACACGCGCTACGGCTTCGGCGATCGGCTGTGGAACCGGAATGGCAATGCGACCGGCGAGCCGAACGACCGTTGAGATCGGCAGCACGCCGTCGCTCACAATGTTGAACGTGCCCGCAACGTTGCGGTGGATTGCGACCATGAATGCGGTGATCGCGTCGATTTCGTGAAGAAATTGAACCAGTGGATCGAAGCCCATCAGCGTCGGGATGAGCCTTCGCGCAAGGTAGCGCGTGACGAAGTTTGAGACGGTGGGGCCCAAGATCGGAGCGGTCCGCAAGATCGTCACCTTCGTTGACGGATTCCGCTGCGCGAACTTCATCGCCTCGCTCTCAGCCGCGATCTTGTCGGCAAAGAAGGGCTCGCGTGCGGTCGCGCGAAGCGGATGATCTTCGGTGAGGAAGTTCGGATTGCTTGCGTGTGCGCCGTATAGAAGCGTTTGCGACCAGCACACAAGTTTCCTTACGCGCGCTTGCTTCGATGCGACAAGCGCATGCATCGTCCCCACGCTTTCAAGTTCGTGAGCCCATGCTGACGCGGTGGTCGGCGACGGGAGAAATGCGAGATGCACCAAAGTGTCTACGCGCTCCGCTTGCAGAATCTCACCGAGCCTCGCCTCTGCGGTCGGTTGCGTGAGATCGACCTGATAGAGCCGCGTCTTGGACCCAGCCGCTTGTGGAGGCTCGGTGTCGATCGCGACGACGCGGCCAATGCGCTCGTCTTCTTGCATCAAGCCGATGAGGTTGGTTCCCAAAAATGAGGCCGCACCGGTGAGGGCAATCACTCGTGGGCGAGTGGCTTTCGTCTCGAGTGGGGACCGATTCGTGTGCGAGATCGGAGCAGTCATGCGCACGCGAAAGTAACACCAGTTAGACGAAATGCCGAAGTTCGAGCCGGCACCGTGTTTGAGGTGTCGCTTGGGGCGCAGCAAAGCCCACAGGGTGCGAGGGGCCGGATAGTTACCAAAGTTGGTCAGGTCAGTTACAATTTGAGGGAATGCGGAACCCGCCTGACTCCGCTCCGCACCGACTCGGGCCTTACGAGCTCGTACGCCGCCTCGCAACAGGCGGCATGGCGGAGGTCTATCTCGCACGTCGAGAGGGGCCGCGTGGTTTTGCGAAGAGCGTGGCCCTCAAGCGCATTTTGCCCCAATTCGCAGCAGACAGCGATTTCGTTGCCATGTTCGTCGACGAAGCACGCGTGTGCGCCCGCCTCGCGCACCCGAACATTGTTCAAGTGTTCGATTTTGGCGAAGAGGAAAACGAACTCTACATGGCAATGGAGTTTGTCGACGGAACGACGACGGCGCGGCTGCTCCGTACCTCGTTTACGCGCGGCGAAGAAATCCCGCTCGAAGTGACGCTGCACATTTGCCTGAGCATGGCGAGGGCTCTCGACTATGCGCACCACGTACGCGACGACTTGGGTCGCCCGCTTGCGCTCGTGCATCGCGACGTATCGCCTGGCAACGTGCTCATCGACCGCGACGGAGCCGTGAAGCTCACTGACTTTGGCATTGCACGCGCCGCCGAGATCGAACGTCGTACTGACGTCGGTCACCTGAAAGGCAAGATGGGGTACATGTCGCCCGAGCAGGTGCTCGGCCGTGAGCTCGACGCGCGTAGCGATCTCTTCTCGCTAGGCATCGTGCTGGCGGAGATGATCATTCGCAGACCGCTGTTTGCGGGTGGTCGTGAGCTCGACGTGCTCATGCGCATTCGCGATTCCGATCTTTCGGCGATCGATCGCGCGCCCGTTCGTGTGCCCGATGACGTGCGCGCGATTCTGTTTCGTGCGCTTACGAAGGAACCGCAGCAGCGCTTCGCAACGGCGGGTCTCTTTGCGGAAGCAATCGAGGAGGTACTACGTCGAAGACGCATGCAGGTTACGCCCGCACGTCTCGCCCAACTCATTGAGAGGTGGGGTCTCTGCGAACGTCCGAGCGGAAGCGAAATGCCGCCCTCAAGTGGTTCCGCCTTTGGGGCGTTCGGTGAGGAGGAAGAGAACACGACGCGCAAAGCGCTGAAGCGTCCAGACGAATTGCCCGACTCGACAAAGCACAGCTATCGCGTTCGAGCCGATGACGGAACGAACATCGGTCCTCTTTCGTATCCGAATCTGATCGAACTGTTCGCCACCGGTAGAGCCGCAGTAAAATCGCAGATTTCGCGCGACGACAGTCGATTTCGATCGGCCGCCGAATACCCGGAACTCACACGTTTTGTGACGAGCCCAGCGTTGCGCTGGGACGAGCAGATTCCCCGCGATGCCCATGATCGCGGCAAACTCGATCGCTCTCGCTTCGTTGCCACGTTTTTCAGGCTCGCCGTGAGGCGCGAAACGGGCGCCCTCATTTTGCGCGAGGGACTGAGACAGAAGAAGATCTACCTCGTCGATGGAACGCCCGAATTCGTGGCCTCCACCGAAAAGAAAGAGCTGCTCGGCGAATACCTCGTCACGCGGGGGCAGGTGCTTCGGATGGAGGTCGACATGGCACTTGCCATGCTGCCGCGCTTTGGCGGGCGTCTCGGTGATGCACTCGTCGGATTGAGCATTTTGCGGCCGATCGAGCTTTTTCGCGCGATTCACGATCAGATGATCGAACGAGTCGTTGAGGCGTTTTCGTGGCAGACCGCCGAGATGGGATTCGTCAAGGGCGCGCGCTCGCAGGAAGAGACGTTCCCGCTCGGTGTTGATCCGTTTGAACTCATCGCGAGAGGATTTCGAGCGGGCTACGGATCTGCCGAGTTGGATCTTCTGCTCCGTCCGCTGCAGGAGGAGGTGATCGAGCCTGTGCGCGTTCCGCCAGTACGCCTCGAAACGTTTCGATTGCCTGACGCTGAGCAGGCGGTAATCGAACTCGTGACGGACAAAACTACGCTTTCAGCGCTCATAGCGAAGGCATCGGTCAAGAAAATTGCCGATCCTGACGACGTGCTCCGCGCGGTGTTTCTTGGCCTCTCGTGCGAATTGATCAAGTCGCCAAAGTGGGTGCTGCCTCCATCCTATAAGCCGCGGCAGGTTGCGGTGGATGAGTGACGGCGAACCCCGCGCTAGAGAACCGCAGCGACCGTGAATTGTAACGTAAGATAGTACGAATTCGCGGCGGCGGCGTCCTGGGCATAGATGTACACCGATGCGAGCTTCGGGAGCGTGATGCTCGTGCCCTTGCTTTTTTTGAAAGCGGGTGGAGTCGCCCCCGAGCCCACAGAAACGCGAGAGCAGTAGCCGGGTGAAATGACGTCGCTCAGGTAGAATGGATAGGTCGTGTCTGCGACGAACAAGTCGGGCAACGAGGTGGTGCCCGTTGCGTCCACATCGACATCGACGACGAGCGTGGAGCTCGTAACGTTCGTCACTTCGAAGAGAACGGCCCCTGCACTGGAGCCTTCGAGAGCGAGCGACGCGCACGAGGCGTTGGAGGATGACACGCGGGCCCGCGTCCCTGGCTTTACAACACCCGACGCACTCACCTTGGCGCCGACGGCGCTGTTCATGAGATCAGCATATTGGAGATCCGAGCCAACGTAGAACTTCCCCGCGTCCTGGCTTGCCGGCTTTGTGACGTCAGTCGTTGCATCTATGATGATTGGAGGGGCGTCGACGAACGCGTGCGGCCCGCCATCGTTGGCGTCGTCCCCCTGCAGATTGGCGTCCGCCGACGGATTGCTCGGGCTTGCGTCGGCGGCTTGCACGCTCATGGGATCGTCAATTGAAGCGAGATGGCCCGAGCACGCCGCTGCCACGCTGCAAAGAAGAAGAGTTGGCACATATTTCATCGGTCCTCCGGTTGGAAAGAACTCCCGCGCACCCTGAAATTGGGGCGAGGCGGTCTTTCCGTCACGGTCGGATGCAGGAGTTCACATTGACCGTCAATGTGAGCGTTTTACGGTGCGGCGTTACTTCGTAGCCGCGGGCATCGCCTGGCTCTTCTCCGCAATCGTCTTGATGCTTGCGAGACCCTTTTCGAAGTCGCCGCCGACTTGCTTGTCCATATCCGTGAAAAGACCGAACACTTTCATGCCAAGGTTCTTCTGGCCATCCATGCTCCACGTGAGCTTCACGGCCTTGTCGCCGTCGGGTGTGATGGCGAAGGTTGTCGTGTTGGTGGCGGCAAAGGGTTTGATGAACTCGAGCTTCTGAACCACGCGTGATCCGGGGACGGCTTCGGTAATCGTCATGCGCCCTTGGCCGGCGTTCTTGTTGCCTTCCCATTCGTACGTTGATCCGATCCCTTTTGCGGGTCCGGTGAACGTTTTCTTCATCGCTGGGTCGAGCTTTTCCCATGGTGACCAAGCAGCCCAAGCGTGCATGTCCTCGATTTGTGCGTACACCGTAGCGGCGCTCGCTTCGATGCGTTGCGAACGCTCGACACGGAATTCGCTCGATTGCGTTGCCGCGTATCCGACGACGAAGGCGACGGGCGTGACGACGACGAAGGCGACACCGCCAATGATTTTTTTCCAGTTGGCCATGGCGCCTGCCTATCCGCAACATGCAGGCGCGACAAGCGAATCGGATGCGTAACGTCGGTCAGGCGTCTCGCGATTAGCCATTTTCTTCAAGGGCGAAGGGTATGCCGGTACACGGGGTACACGTCGTCGCCCGCGGCGCGCGCAAAGCCGCACGCTTCATACATCGAGACGCGTCCCATGAACGCCTGCTCATCGTGTACTCCGCGTGCGATAGCGTGCGGATAGGCTTCGACGGCTCGAGCACCTAACCGTTTCGCCTCCACGAGGGCGGCCCGCACAAGGGCAACCGCGACGCCGCGGAGGCGATGCGATGGGTGAATGAGTATGCAGCCGATGATGAGAACGTCCTCGCTCTCTAGCTCGAGCTTTCGATAGACCGATTGATTCCGCAACTTGACGAGGTGTTGCGCGGGCGAGAGCTTGAGCCAGCCGAGGCACTCGCCGTCGTCGAATGCGAGGAGGCCGGAAAATCTGCCTTCCTCAAGCGCTTGTTCAGCAAGTTGACGATTGGTGTCGGACTCGAACGCGCAGCGCGCAAGCCAGGCGTTCTTGTCCCCAGTGAAGTGCCAATACTGACAGAAGCAACTCGAGTTCGAAGCCACCAAAAGGTTACTCCAAGCCGCAAAATTGGCGGGGATCAACCGTTCGGTCGTGAGGGTCACCTCACCTCAGGGGGGAACGTCGGCGCATAGTGATTTTCGATGGCGCTGGCGATCGTAAATAATTTTGACTCTTGAAGCGCAGGTGCGACGAGCTGCAAACCGACCGGCAGCCCATCTTGTCCGCGTTCGCATGGGACGCTGAGTGCGGGCACGCCGGCGAGGCTCGCCGGAAGGGTGTAAATGTCGCTCAGGTACATAGCGAGGGGATCGTTCGCCTTCTCGCCGAGTCTAAAAGCCGTCGTCGGTGCTGTTGGCGAAGCAACAACATCAACTTCCGCGAACGCTGCGTCAAAGTCGCGTCGGATGAGGGTGCGCATCTTCTGGGCGCGAAGATAATACGCATCGTAGTAGCCAGCGGAGAGCACGAACGTACCAAGCAGGATGCGTCGTTTGACCTCCTTGCCGAATCCGGCATCGCGCGTCGCGCCGTACAGCTCTGCGAGCGATTGCGCGGGAGCGCGCAGACCATAACGAACGCCGTCGAACCGCGCGAGGTTGCTCGACGCTTCGGCCGTAGCGATGACGTAATAGGTGGCGACCGCGTAGCGCGTATGCGGCAACTTGATCGGGCGGAGGACGCACCCCTCACTTTCGAGCTTTGCGAGCGCTGCCCGAACGGATCGCGCGACGTCATCGGAGAGGCCGTCCGCGAAGTACTCCTCGGGGATGCCAATGCGGAGTCCTTTGATTGTTGCCCCACAGGCCGCTTCGTAACTGGCGGTCGGCACATTAAGCGATGTCGCGTCATGGGGGTCGTGGCCGGCAATCACCTCGAGTAATCGGGCGCTCCCACGGATGTCGGTCGCGAATGGGCCGATTTGATCGAGACTCGATGCGAACGCGATGAGGCCGTAGCGCGAAACACGCCCATAGGTTGGCTTGACACCTACGGTTCCAGTTAGTGAAGCGGGTTGACGAATGGATCCGCCGGTATCGCTGCCTAGCGCTCCAAGTGCGATGCGTGCTGCGACGGCCACCGCGCTTCCACCTGACGATCCACCGGGCGTGCGAGTCTCGTCCCATGGGTTCTTCGTGGGGCCATAGCCGCTGTTCTCGGTCGAGGAGCCCATGGCAAATTCGTCCATGTTGGCTTTGCCGGTGAGGATCGCATCGGCCCCACGAAGGCGAGCGATAACCGTCGCGTCGTACGGAGGCGCGTAGCCGCTCAAGATCTTGGAGCCCGCCGTGGTAGTTTCGCCCTCGGTGCAGATCGCATCTTTGATGGCAACGGGCACGCCCGCGAGCGGACCGAGCACTTCGCCGCGCGCGCGCTTTTCGTCAATTGCACGTGCTTGAGCCAGGATGCGATCGGGCTCGGCGTGCAGCAATGCGTGTAAGCGTCCGTTGTGGCGCTCGATTCGGGAGATGACGTCCTTCGCTACCTCGCTTGCCGATAGCTTGCCTGCTTGCACGTTGCTCGCGAGCTCGGCGATGTGGAACGACTCGATCACGATGCCCCCTCGACGAACACCGGAACGGCGAAACCCCCATGCTCAACTTGCGGTGAGGCCGCTAGCGCTTGCTCATGGGTAAGCCCCGAGACGACTTCGTCGGCGCGCCACTTCGACGCCTCAAATTGGACCTGCGTCGTCGGGGGGACCTGGGACAGATCGACCTCGCCCAATTCGTCAACATACTTAACGATCGCATTGAGGTCGTTCGCAAGCTGATCGATTTCGCTCTCGTGGAGCGAGAGTGCGGAGAGCTTTGCAATGTGCAGGACGCGTGCGCGATCGATAGCGGGTCCAGTCATGGTGGGCCGACCATACCTAAGGAACGATCGCGCCGTCCACCTTGCCGGTAGGTGACGTTTCGTCATGCCGATTTGTGGTGCACGAGCGTTCTTGATTGCGTGCCTGAAGCGAAGGACCAGACATGTTCGAAAATCGCAAGATGGGCTATTTGGATGGGCGCGAATCACGCTCACCATTGAAGGAAGGGAAACCGGCTGCGTACTCGAGCGGAATATTCCGTCAGAGTGAGGTTGCGATCCGCATCTCAAGCGCTACAACCCGCGCCATCGACTCCCATGCGGGAGTCAGGGGGTATGTAATGCGTACAGGTATTTTGGCGTCTATTTTTGGGATCGTGGCTGTTTCGTTCTCGCTTGGCGCGTGCGGCAGCTCAGCCATAGAAGAGAACCTTCAAGCGGCGGATGACGATGAGGGCCTAAGCAAGAAAGCGGCGGCTCATTTCGTGGGCTCTTGGACGCCGGCAGACGGTTCGGTAACACAGGTTCTCGCCTACCACTTTTCGCCCGACGGAACGTTCTTCCGCGATCGCAAGGCGATCCTCATGGGAATGATCAAACCAAGCGACGATGGCCACGGCGGCGCACCGTTTTCTGGATTCCGCATCGGACGCGATTCGGGCACCTACAAAGTGAGTGCAAAGGGAACGTCGGTCACACTCACGATCAAGTGGCAGGGATCGGAAACGGACAAGGAAACCTATTCGTTCTCATACGAGGCAGGCCACGTTCTGATGGGCATGTACAAGCCCGGATCGCAACCGGCAATGTTCGGTGGCTCGCTCACGCTGAAGATGAAGGGACAAGCCGACCTCAAGTTGGAGCGGGCGGATTCGTGGTGCACGAGTGTCGCCGACTGCAAGCTTGAGGCAGCGGACAAGACCTGGTCCCCCATGTTTGGCAGCACCTATGCGTGCAGTCAGACGGACCACAGCTGCAGTGCGACGAACGTCGCCCAGTAATTCAGGGCGAAATCGGTTCTCGCGCGGTAGCCTGGAAGTGCCACTGGAGACTCGCGCTCTTTGCCAACCATGCGTCGACGCTTCACGATCGCGACCTTTCTCGTTTTTCTCGGAGCGGCCGCGTATGCGCTCGTGCAACGTGTTCGCGCGCCATCTGTCGATGAAGCGAGTTCGATGGCAGGACTGCATCCTGCCGCGCTCGTCTCCGATGCCGTCACGCTCGTCGCGCTTGAGCAGCGAGGCCTCGCGTTGCATCGGTTGCTTCAAGCAGGTGACGCGCAGACCGCACGGCTCGTAGAGTCACCCGTTTATCGGGATGTCATCTCGATCCTCGAAAGTGATCTCGAGGAGCTTGATCAGCGTCCTGGGATCGGCGGAGAACTTTCGCCCAACCATCCGTTCGACCGACGCTGGCTGCGATCGCCACGAACACGCTTCGAACTTGTGGCCGTCGTCAACCGGATTGACCGTGCGTTTGCTGAGCCTCAAACATGCGGCGAGGTGAGGCTCATCTATCGCTTGGTCTTAGAGCCCCCTTCGCGGCCCAAGACGCGCTTGCCGATGACGTTGAATCTCGTCTTCCGGCAACCCCGACGCGGCGGGCAATGTCGGCAAGTGGGAGCGCAATGGATCGCCTTGCCGAGCGGAGGAACGAAGCGTGTCGATGCGTTGCTCAAACTCTTTGTCGCGCTAGGGGAGCCTGTGCGTCTTGAGGTGAATTTGCAGAACCTGCACGGACCGACGTTTCAGCTAAACGAGGACGATCACTCCGAGTACCTGCTTCGGCAATTTGACGTAACGAACGCCGGAGCGAAGGCGCGTCTCGCGTTCAACACGCCGCGCACCGATCTCGCTTCCGAGGAGCGAAACGATCTCGCGAAGTGGATCGCGGATCACTTCGATGAGATTGATCAAGGGACCGCTGTTATTCCCGATCGGTACCTTGCTGCGCGCGCCATTTCAGCAACACCGCGCGGGCTCGCAAGGCTGCGGAATCGACCCTTCGTGGTGCTGTTTGCCGATCGCCAGGATGCGTTCGCGTCTTTGCCGTACGAGCGAGGGCGCCTTGTGACGTCGCCGCGTGCGCTATTGCGCCGGCTTGACGAGGGCACTTGCATGGGATGCCACCAAAGCCGGAGCGTTGCGGGCTTTCACATGCTCGGCGAGGAACGGGACGCGGCGCTAACGTTCAATGCACTGCGGATCGGGATCTCACCGCACTTCGCCGAAGAGCTCACGTGGCGTTCGACGTTCATCCGAGAAGAGAGCCACGGATTAGCACACGAGGTTCCTCGCCCCTTTGCGGAACACGCGGGTGGAAGCGGATACGGGACGCATTGCGGCCTCGGCGACAAGGGATTCGCAACGTGGTCGTGCAGCCCCGGATTGCGCTGCCGAGATGCGCACGGCGATGAAGTCGGTGTTTGCGTGCCGGTGGATGGCAATCACGACGGGGATCCATGCGAAAATGTAACTCTCACACCACGATTTGGCTCATTTGGCGATGTCGTCCGGCCGACGCCGCGGGAGGGTTGCGTTTTGCTCTCAAGCGTATCCGGTCCCGACGCCTGTAGTCCCAGCGCATTTGGATTTGCTGGAGGAATGTGCAGCGAAGGGTGCTCGATCCTGGGTGAAGTGCGCGGCGAGACGGTTTGTGCCGATCTGCCCGCGAGCGGCTACGAGTCGGACTGCTTTTTCACAAATCGACCGTTCGAGGACTGCCTGAAGAAGCATGTGAGCCGACAGCGCGTGCGCGCTTGCGACGAGAAGGCGCTCTGTCGGGACGATTTCGCCTGCGCCCGAGTGGCCGGCGCGTCGGTTGGTGCGTGCGTGCCGCCGTACTTCGTTTTTCAACTGCGAGTCGACGGACCTCGCTTGGACCGCCTGCCTTCGCGGTAAATCAGGGGCCCTTTTTGTGCCTTTTGCTACCGTCCATTGCGTTTGGCTCGGTTTTTGACTACCAAGGGCGTCCCCCAAAGGCGGATTGTCTGCTGAGGGATTTCAACGTCACACGTTCTGCAGCGCAAACCTCGCAGCGGGTGCCGTCCTCCAGCGTGAACTCAGTTCACGAAGTTGACGGTCTCTGCGGGAGCGGAACGGCGGCCTAACCCGAAAGGAAGCGCGAAACATGCAAACTGAAACCACCCCAGGCGCGGTCCCGGTCATGCGCGGCGACATGCCTCTCCCAGTAAAAGCCCTCCTCGACGCGGGCGTGCACTTCGGTCACCAGACCAAGCGCTGGAACCCCAAGATGCGTCCGTTCATCTACGGCGCACGCAACGGCATCCACATTATCGACCTCGACCAGACGTCGCGCCTCTTCAAACGAGCGTTCGACTTCATCGAAGAGACGGTCGGTCGTGGTGGCAGCTTGCTCATGGTGGGGACGAAGCGCCAAGCGCAGGAGATCGTCCAAGAAGAAGCGACTCGTGCCGGCGCCTTCTACGTCGTCAACCGCTGGCTCGGCGGCACACTCACGAACTTCCGCACGATCAAGCAGGGCCTCGACCGGATGCGCTCAATCGAGCGGATGCGCGACGACGGCACCTACCAGTCGCTGCACAAGAAAGAGATCGTGAAGCTCGAGAAAGAACACGAGCGCTTCGAGAAGTACGTCGGTGGGTTGAAGACAATGTCTTCGCTACCGAGCGCGCTCTTTGTGATCGATCCCTCGAAGGAGCTCATCGCGGTGCAAGAGGCGAAGCGCCTTAGCATTCCGGTGATTGCGATCACCGATACCAACTGCGATCCCGACTTCGTCGACTTCGTGATCCCAGGCAACGATGACGCGATTCGGTCAATTAAGTTGATCACCTCGCGCGTCGCCGACGCCGTGATCAATGGCAGCCAGCGTCGCAAGGAGTTTGCTGGACGCGATCGGGAAGAGGGCGGGGGTCACCGTCCTTCAAATGCACCATCGGCCGAAGTGATCCAAAGCCGTCGCGGCCCGCGCAACAGCGATCGCCCGAACTGATTTCCGGTTTTGCAGGGGGAGGCAGCCCACTGCCCGTGGCGCCACTCCTGCAAGACATGATTTCGTTAGTTACCAATTGAGGAGAAGTTGTCATGGCTGAGATCACCGCTTCGATGGTGAAAGAGCTCCGCGAGCGTACGCAAGCGGGGATGAGTGACTGCAAGAACGCGCTAGTTGAGGCCAATGGTGATCTCGACGCCGCTGTCGAGGTCATTCTGAAGAAGGGCATCGTTAAGGCCGCTTCGCGTACGGGTCGCATCGCAACCGAAGGCGAAGTGCGCACTTGGGTTTCGAAGGACGGCTTGGCTGGGCTGATCGCCGAGGTGAACTGCCAGACCGACTTCGTCGCCCGTGGCGATGAGTTCCGCACGTTCGTCGGCAACATCGTTGATGTTGCGAGCAAGCTTCCAAAGGGCGCCGATGTTGCAACGCAGAAGTATCCTGGTAGCGAGCGAACCATCGACGACGTTCGGCAAGAAATGATCGCCAAGACCGGCGAAAATATGGTTCTTCGCCGCTGGGATCGCATCGACACGAACGGCAACGGGATTGTGCACGCGTACATTCACGCTGGCGGCAAGCTCGCGGTGCTCCTGCACGCCGAAGCGCCCAATGCAGCCGCGCGCGCTAACGCTGACTTCGTCAGCTTTCTTGATAACTGCGCAATGCAAGTAGCCGCGATGAGCCCGATCGTTGCGAAGAAAGAACAAATCGCGCCGGCGGTACTCGATAAGCAAAAGGAAATCTTCGCCGCTCAGCTCAAAGAAGAGGGCAAGCCGGAGCAGGCCTGGCCAAAGATCATCGAAGGCAAGGTCGCCAAGTGGTTCACGGAAGTGACACTTCTCGGCCAGCAGAACGTTTGGGATCCAGAGAAGGGGACCATCGAGTCGATTCGCCAAGATCTATCAAAGAAGCTCGAGGGCGAAGTCGTGCTCCACACGTTCTTCCGCTTCGGTCTCGGCGAAGGCATCGAAAAGAAAGTTGACGATCTCGCGGCTGAAGTCGCAAAGATGATGTGAGCCCATGCTTGCTGCTGTCAGCGTCGACCTCGACGAGATCGGAAACTACTTCGCGATCCACGGGCTAGAAGCCGGCAGCCGTCGCCATCTTGTTTACGATGTCGCGATAGCGCGTCTGCTCGACTGGGCGGGCGCGCTTTCCATTCCGCTAACGCTCTTCGCCGTTGGAGAAGATCTCGAGCGACTTCAGAGTGCCGCGACATTGAGAGGGGCACATCGCTGCGGCCACGAGATCGCGAACCACTCGTACTCGCACAAGTACGATTTGGTGAAGCGGAACTACAACGAACAGGTTGAAGAGATAGCGCGTGGCGCTTCCGCCATTGAGCGTGCTGTGGGAACACGTCCCGTCGGGTTTCGGGCGCCAGGGTACACCGTGAGCGATGGCCTCTTTGTGGCGATGAGAGAGTGCGGAGTCGGCTACGACTCGTCGGTTTTTCCATGCCCTGCGTACTATGCCGCGAAGACAAGCGCGATCGCTGCGATTGCGCTTCGGGGGAGAAAAAGTCGGTCGATCGTCGATGATCCACGCGTGCTCACCGCGTCAACGCGAGCATATCGTATTGGGAAGCCGTACTGGCGTCGTGGCGATGGGCTACGTGAGTTGCCCATTCAAGTCACGCGTGGACTGAGGCTGCCCTACATCGGCACGACGCTCACGCTTGCGGGGCCACTCGGCACGCGATGGCTCACGCGCATGTGCCTCGGCGAGCCTCTCGTGAACCTTGAGCTGCACGGAATCGACGTGCTCGACGCGACCGACGACCTTGACGCCCTCGTGCCTCATCAGCCGGACGTGCGTGTGCCGCTTCGAACGAAGCTCGATTCGCTCTCGGAGGCGGTTTCAATATTGCGCAAACGAGGTTACCAATTCGTCGTGCTGAGCGAAGCGGCGACGCGTCCTTTCGAGAAATAGCGTCGAGCCGTTAACACTCGGCACCATCCCGGGCACATGTGTTCGGAGGTTAGATATTGAAAACTCGGAACGCTTTTCTTGGGCTCTTTTTGGCGGCGTGCGGAGGAAGCACCACGGCCGCAAGCGATGGTGGTGTCGAAGCGGCGCAAGTGCCGACGCCGGTTGATGCCGGCACAGACTCGAAGGCAGACGTCACTCCACCGCCGGATGCCGCGGAGACCTGTGGCTTTGCCGGCCCAGTGCCTCCCATGATTAGCGCAACGGTGTCGCCGAACGCTATGCCCAGCGGATTGGGCGGCGCGATCACAGCCGGAACATATGTGCTCGACGCCGTGACCTACTACGGCGCCAAGACGGTGGTGGAAAGCTGGTCCGCGTCGCTTGTTACCACCGAAAGTGCATACAAGCTCATGCTGACCCGAAATGGCACACTCACGTACCAAGCTGGTTCGATATCGTTTCAAGGAAGCCAGTTCACGATTTCGATCACGTGTCCGAGCATCAGCACTCAGACCGGCACCTTCTCTTCGACTGCAACCGCGGGCGAGTTCACCTTTTACATCCCGAAAGACGAACGCGCGTTGCATTTCGTCAAGAAAATTTAGCAAAGTCTAATAGCCTAGCCAGTGACCGGTGGAATCCCGCTCACGTTAACGCCTGATTTTTCGATGAACTCCCGCGCAACAGCACCCGAAGTTGTTGCGAGTTCCAACGGTGTACCGCTAGCAGCGATTTGTCCCTTGATGAGCAGTACGGCCTTATGCGCAATGCGAAAGCAGCTCGCGATGTCGTGCGAGATCACGATGCTCGTGACGCCGAAACGTTCGCGCATCTGTTCAATCAGATCGTCAACTAACCTGCTCGTGAGTGGATCGAGTCCGCTTGTCGGTTCGTCGTAAACAAGGATCTTTGGCTCGAGCATCAGAGCCCTGGCAAGGCCCACGCGCTTTCGCATGCCGCCCGATAGTTCTGCGGGAAACTTCTTCGCAGCCGAGGCGTCGAGGCCCAAGATGTGGAGCTTCTCCATCACGCGGTCGCGAATCTCGCTTCGCTTCAGTTTGGTGTGCTCGACGAGCGGAAAGGCGATGTTGTCGAAGACCGTGATCGAGTCGAGAAGCGCCGCGTACTGATAGACGACGCCGAATTTGCGTCTGATGTCGTTTAGCTGACGTTCCCCGAGCGGAACGATGTTCTGGCCATCGATGTAAATCTCACCGCTTGTCGGCTTCTCGAGTGCGACAATGTGCCGAAGCAGGGTTGTCTTTCCGGCGCCGGACCCACCGATGATGACCGTGGTTTCATTGCGCCGCGCGACAAAGTCGATGCCTCTTAGAACTTCTTGAGTTCCAAATTGCTTGCGTAGATTTTTTACAACAACGATGTCGTCGCTCATGATTGAGGCGGCCGTCGGACCGAGACCAGGATAGTATCCCGCATCGATGAAGCCCGAGCACTTTGC
>JAHFDY010000051.1 GCA_023248735.1 Myxococcales bacterium | reverse complement strand
GGGGTGCGAAGCCTCACGTCGCGCGGCCATAAGGTGCTCGTCGAAACGAACGCGGGGGAGGGAAGCGGCATTCGCGACGCCGAGTACGTAACCCAGGGGGCCGTCATCGTGCCTTGGGCGAAGGACGCGTGGAGTGCCGACATGGTCGTCAAGGTGAAGGAGCCGCTCACGAACGAGTACGGCTTCTTCCGCGAAGATCTTGTACTCTACACCTATCTCCATCTCGCAGCCGAGCCCGAGCTCACCCGAGCACTCGCTAGCGCGAAGGTAAAGGGAGTTGCCTACGAAACGATCGAGAACGACGATGGCACGTTGCCGCTCCTGCGTCCGATGAGCGAAGTTGCCGGGCGCATGGCCGTGCAAGTCGGTGCGACTTGTCTTGAGAAGGAACGCGGTGGAAAGGGCGTCTTGCTCGGAGGTGTGCCTGGTACACGAAGAGGTCGCGTTGTCATTCTCGGCGGAGGCGTCGTCGGTCGCAACGCAGCGACGATCGCGATCGGCATGGGCGCGCAAGTTACGGTGCTCGATGTGCGCGCCGACACGATGGCCTACCTCGAAGACGTCTTCGGTGGCGCGATCGAAACGCTCTACTCGAACGTGACCAACATTGAAGAAGTCGTCGCACGCGCAGACCTTGTCGTAGGTGCAGTGCTCGTCACTGGGGCCAAGGCGCCAAGGCTTGTCACGCGCGATCTCGTTTCACGCATGCAGCCAGGGAGCGTCATCGTGGACGTGGCCGTTGATCAAGGTGGCTGCATCGAAACGTGCCGCCCTACGTCCCACGACCACCCCACGTACGAGGTGGATGGCGTCGTGCATTATTGTGTGCCGAACATGCCTGGCGCCGTTTCGCAGACGAGCACGTGGGCGCTTACCAATACGACGATGCGCTACGCACTTCGGATCGCGGACATCGGCCTCGAGGCTGCCGCTCGCGCCGACAGAGTGCTCTCCAAGGGTATCAACACTTACGGGGGTAACGTCGTCTACGAACCGGTCGCCAATGCGCACGGTCTCGCCTACACGCCGCTCGCTCACGTATTGTAAAGTACCTGGACGAATACGTGTTGATCCCGGACGAGTTACTGCGTGACGTCGACGTCCTTTGTCTCGACGCGGGCGGCGTCGTCGTTTGTCTCGATCACTTACGGCTCGCTTCGTTGGTCAATGCCAGTGGTCTCGCCATCGTCGACGGTGGCGTCCTTGCCTACGCCGAAGGCGAAGCAAAGAAGCGGCTTGAAGCGCGCGCGATGGTCACCGTTACTTGGGCCGGGCAGCACCTCGCGGGGGCGCATGGCTGGGCAGAAATGGTTGGCACGATGCTGCACGTTGCGGGTGTGGCGCGCGATAGATTGCCGAGTTTGATCAATTCTATTTGGGCCGATCACGTTCGCCAGAACCTCTGGTCCAAGGTGCCCGACGGTCTGCCTGATGCGCTTCAAGCGTTGCGGCTCACGGGCGTGCGTGTCGCGCTCGTGAGCAACTCCGAAGGTATGCTTGATTCGCTGTTTTCTGCGTTGGGGATTCGCGCGTGTTTCGATTTCTTAGGCGACAGTGGTGTGGTCGGCGTCGAGAAACCCGATCCTGCGTTCTTCGCAATGGCCCTAGCGGCATGCAAGAGCACGAGCGATCGTGCACTTCATCTCGGCGATACTTTTGCGACTGACGTTCTTGGCGCGCGCGCGGCGGGTATCCGTACTGCCCTGGTCGATCCCTTGGAGCAGTACGCGGGAAGACATCCCGAAGTTCCGCGGGTACCATCTGCGCGGGCGGTTGCTGAGTCGCTTACAGTCTGCGCGCGATCGCGCTGATGAGCGCAGTTACGTCAGCCGCCGTGACGGTGGCGCTTGCGGTGATGTCGCTGCCTTCAGCTGAGACGCGCGCGGCTGCGGCGTCGAGTATCGTCTCGACCACCTTAGGAAGCAGATCGGCCTGCTTCGAATTCGCGATCTCCTCTTTGGCGATGCCTACGGCGGCTTGCGCCTTCTCTGGCGACTCGAGCCCGAATCTCCCTTGCACCGTGCATGCGGTTTCGGTGCACTGAAGCGACGCCGAGCCAGTCTTCGTGGAGAACTTCAACTTCTCGATGTCTTTGTGCGTCGCCGTCGCCGCCCAGATAGTCGCATGGGTATCGACGTGTTGAGTTGCGCTCGCCAGCGCGGGTGCAAGGCGCCAGTTGCGGCTGACAGCCGCATCGATGCGCTTCTTGTCGTTTGGCGCGCCGGTGAAGACGATCACACCGGAGTTCGATATCGCGAGGTAGAATTTTCTGAAGCCTCCAAGGCCCGTCTTCAATTCAACGACACCGTGCGCGTCGGGTGCGGAGACCGCCATCTTGCCCGGCCGCACGATCTTCGTCAGGCAATCGGTGAGCTTCGATGGCGTGATCCCGTGCGTGGCGATGTAGACGTTTGACCCTGCTGGATCGAGTGGCTCTTCGCTGACCACCGTGATGCCGTCGATGGCGCCAACGAGATCGATGTTGCAGGTTTCTTTGGCTTTCTCGAAGAGGGCCTTCGCCCGTTCGTCTCTCGTAAGAAGCGGCAACGCGGCCAACTGAAACGCAGCGCGCAATTTGCCTTCGCCAAAGTTCACGCCCGCAGCAAATTGGACTGTCGGTAGATTGCTGCGCTGAGCGGCGTCCCACCCCTTTGAGGGTGGCCCCTTTGCGACGACCGCCGCCGCGGCCGAGCTTGCGCACAAGAAAACGCCGAGTGTGTACAACGCTGCGATCTTTTTCATTTGTAATCCCCCGAGCCCCTCATCAACGTCTCTCAGTGAGACTCGTTGTTACGCGCCAATGTTCAATTTTTCTGCCGTCCCCACGACAATGACTCAACCCCGTTGTCCTACGTTCTACAGACGACCGCACTCGCGGACAATTTAAGGAGAGCCGTCACTGAAGAGCCGGCTGAGCTCCGCCACGAGTACCTGAACATGTGATGATCAGCCACTACCGAGCTTCTCATAAGCCGCAGGCTCCAAGCAATCAGGCCCTCCGGGGTCGCCGAAGCGTGCGTGAATCGTTTAGGCTGTTTTTCCAATGTCCAAGTTGATCGCTCTCATCGCTGGTGACGGCATCGGCCCTGAGGTCGTACTCCAGGCAACTCGTTTGCTTGAGTGGTATCGTGACAAGCACGGTTACGATCTCGGTCTTTGGCGCGTCGATCTTGGTGCTGATCGATTCCTGCGCGACGGAACAACGTATCCGCAAGACATCGCCGAGCGCATCGAAGGCGAAGCCTCGGCCGTGCTGCTCGGAGCGATTGGTGATCCACGCGTGCCGTCTCTTGACTACGCGCGCGATATCCTCTTTGGCCTGCGCTTTGGACTCGACCTCTACGCGAACGTAAGGCCCGTGCGAGCGCTCTCGGATCGTCTGGTGCCACTGAAAGGTCGCGTCGCCAAAGACGTCAACTTTGTTGTCTTTCGAGAAAATACAGAAGGTGTTTACGTCAACATTGGCGGCCAGTTCAAACGCGGCACGGTAGATGAAGTCGCGATCAACGAGGACATCAACACCCGCAAAGGCGTTGAGCGCATCATTGTGGCCGCGTTCGAATACGCCAAGGCGCATGGACACGAGGTTGTGCACATGGCCGACAAGTCAAACGCCATGCGGCACGCGCACGAACTTTGGCAACGCGTGTTCGTCGAAGTGGCGGCGCGCTATCCCGGCATCATAGGTAAGCACGTTTACGTTGACGCCTTGTGCCTCTACCTCGTTCAAGATCCGACGCCGTTCAAGGTGATCGTCACAAACAACCTATTCGGCGACATCGTGACCGACCTCGGCGCAGCGCTTCAAGGGGGGCTCGGCATGGCAGGAAGCGCGAATGTGCACAGCGCGGTGCCTGGGCGTGTGGCGATGTTTGAGCCCGTGCATGGCTCGGCGCCGGCCCTTGCGGGTCGCGACGTTGCCAATCCCTTTGCCGCGTTTCTTACGGTCGGCATGTTGCTTGAGCATCTCGGCTACGCAGGGCAAGAGGCGCGCATCGAGCGAACGGTCGCCGAGGCGATCGACGCGCGACAGTGCACACGCGACGTCGGCGGCGAACTGGGCACGGCCGCAGCAGCGGATGCGTTTTTGGCGCGCATGCCCACTGCCTGAGCTGTGACACGCAGGTTGCATCGTATCGAGACGGTGAACGGCGGACCAGAGAGCGTGGTGAGTGAGTACGCGGTGAGCTGGGGGAAGTAGTACCCTCTCTAGCCGGAGGCTCCCCGTTGCCCAACGTCGCACTCGTTCACAAAAGCCGCATCTCAAGTTTTCGGCGTCTCGCGCTTGGCACTTGGCGCACGACGAAGGACCCGACGGTTTACGGAACGCTCTGTCTCGAAGTCGACAAGGCGCTTGCGTATATAGACGCATACCGTGCCAAGACCGGTCGTCGCCTGACGCTCGCGCACTTGATGGCGCGCGCCGTTGGCAGGCTGCTCGTGGAAATGCCTGACGCGAACACGGTGGTGAGGTTCGGGCGCATCTACCAACGAACAGAAGCTTCGGTGTTCTTTCAAGTCGCAATGGAAGATCCGGAGACGGGACAGATCGATCTCTCTGGCCTCGTGGTGCGAGACGCCGACAAGCGTAGCCTTACCGAAATTGCGGACGCTTTCGATAAGGCTGCGCGCGACGTTCGAGCGGGCAAGGACGAAGAGAAGGAGAAGACGCGCAAATCCCTCGGCAAAATTCCAGGCTGGCTCATCGGCTACGTTCTCGATTTGGTCAGCTTTCTTACCTATACGCTCAACCTCGATCTTCGTTGGGCCGGCCTTCCGAAGGATCCATTTGGATCGGTGATGGTGACAAATGTGGGCTCACTCGGCATCGAACAGGCTTGGGCGCCGCTCGTGCCCTACAGCCGCGTCCCACTCATCATCGCCATGGGTGCCGTTGTGAAGGAAGCCGTCGTGAGCGATGACGACACGATTCGCATCGCGCGCCGCATGCGCCTGTGCGTGACCTTCGACCATCGGATCCTCGACGGCGCCCACGCGGCAAAAATGAGCAAATTGGTGAAGCAGTGGTTTGCAGACCCGTATGGCTTTTTTGGAGAGATCCCGGGTGCCCGTGAAGAGGTTTCAGTTTGACCGTCTGCTGACGGCCGACGCTCAGCAACGCTCGAGTGGCTTGCGGGTGGCGTGGTGTTCTCGCGCGAGGATGGCCATGATGATGGCGTCGGTCCATTCGCCTTTCACCCATGCGTTTTCGACGAAGTGTGCCTCGCGGCGCATGCCGAGTTTCTCGGCGACGCGAAGGGATGCAGTGTTACGCGGATCGATGTCGACGAAGATGCGGTGAAGGGAGAGTTGTTCGAACGCGAAGGCGAGAAGCGCGCGAGCTGCTTCTGTGACGTATCCCTGCCCCCAAACGTTGGGGTCGCTGACGTACCAAAGCATGGCTTCGCGTTGCTCGTGGTCGGTGATTTTGAATCCGCAGCGTCCAACGAGGTGCGCGTCTTGTGCGCGAATGATTGCGAGATCGAAGACCGTGCGCGGCGTTTCTTGTGATGACGCGATTGCACTTTTCACCCGCTCGAGGCTCTGTTCGAACGACTGGGGCTCCCACGAGTGGTAGCGGACCACGTGAGGTTCGCGCTCGTAGCAATGGGTTAGCGATGCGTCGCTCTCTCGAAATTCGCGTAGACCGACGCGTGGCGCGTGAAGGTTCATGATCTTGAAGCCTCACTTACCACACAGATTTTCCGGAACTTTCCCCCTCATCCAAGACTCAAACACGCAGATGGGTCATATTCAAAGGTGAGATGCGCCAGCTGAGTATCGCCACGCTCTGTGCGGTTCTCTTCCTCCTGATGTCGGGTGGGGTGACGCACGAGCACGCCCTCATTCAGCAGTCTGAGGCAAAACTCAAGCATCTCGAAGCGGCCGATCTCACGAGGGCTCATTCGGTGTTCGAGCTCGCGCGAGGCTATTTGTCGATGGGTCACCCGGGCATGGCCGTTTCGGCGATCGAAGCCGCGACGCCCGTCGTTCGTGAAGATCCGACCGTTCGCGATGTGTACGCCCGAGCGCTTGTCGCCTTGGGACGCGCCGGCGATGCGCTCAAAGTCGACCGCGACCTAATTCGTTACTGCAACAGTTACAATTGTGAGTCGTGGCTCGTGACATCTGCGATTCGGCGTGCAACGCTGATGGCCGCCTTGGTTGCGCGGGGCGTGCAAGACGAGCAAGAGGATCCCGAAGACGGTTGGGTCGTGTATCGCCAATCAGGTCGTGTCGTCGGCGTTGCCACCGAATAGCGGGCATTGAGTGCCGTATTTTGGCTTTGCAGATGCACATGGTTCACGGCTGAAGAAAAGGTGAGGGTCTCCACCATCGAAGCGCCGGTGATACCCTCGTCCTCCATTCATCATCTTTGAGGAGGACTCATGTGCGGCATCGTGGCCTACGTCGGCGGTAAAGATTGCGCTTCCATCTTGGTCGATGGTCTTCGTCGCCTCGAGTATCGCGGGTACGACTCTGCCGGTCTTGCGGTCCACACAGGCCGCGGAGTCGACATCGTTCGCGCGGTTGGAAAGCTCAACAATCTTGACATTGCGCTTCAAAAGACGCCGCTCAAAGGTACGACCGGCATTGGCCACACCCGTTGGGCAACGCACGGTCGCCCGAGTGAAGCCAACGCGCATCCACACGTCGCGGGAGATATTGCCGTCGTTCACAATGGCATCATTGAGAATCACGTTGCGCTTCGTCGCGCGCTCGAGGGCAAAGGCGTTCGCTTCTCGAGCGACACCGACACCGAGATCGTGGCGCACCTGGTCGATGAAGCGGTGCGCGGCGGCGAGTCGACGCTCGCGGGTGCGGTTCGCGCAGCGCTCAAACAAGTGACAGGCGCGTACGCGATCGCGGTCGTCAGCAGCAAGAAGCCTACCGAAATTGTCGTGGCGAAGGCCGAATCGCCACTCGTCCTCGGCTTCGGCGATGGCGAGATGCTGGCCGCGAGCGACATCCCCGCATTGCTCTCGCACACGCGCGACGTCATCTTCCTGCAGGACGGCGACATGGCCCTCCTCTCGCGCGAGGGCGTGAACATCACCAAGCTCGATGGCTCGCAAGTCACGCGCGAAAAGAAGCGCATCGATTGGTCTCCGACTCAGGCCGAGAAGGGTGGCTACAAGCACTTCATGCTCAAGGAGATCCACGAGCAACCCCGCGCGATCGAAGACACGCTACGCGGCCGTCTCGACGTGCAGGCGGGTGACGTCGTTGACGAAGAGCTTGGTATTACCGAGGCGCTCGCGAAGAAGATCAACCGCGTTTACTTTGTTGCGTGCGGCACGAGCGCCCACTCCGCGATGGCGGGTCGCTACTGGATCGAGCAACTTGCACGGATCCCATCGACCGTCGAAATCGGCAGCGAAGTTCGCTACCGCGAGCCGGTTTTCACCGAGAACGATCTCGTCGTCGCCGTTAGTCAAAGTGGCGAAACCGCCGACACGCTTGCCGCTGTCAAGGCCGCCAAGGCGCAAGGCGCGACGATCCTCGCGGTGGCCAACGTCATCGACAGCGCCATCCCACGCGCGTCGGCGGGTGCGCTCTACACGCACGCCGGTCCCGA
The DNA here is from genome assembly GCA_023248735.1 of Myxococcales bacterium. Classification (GTDB taxonomy): domain Bacteria; phylum Myxococcota_A; class Polyangia; order Polyangiales; family Polyangiaceae; genus JAHFDX01. Next base: position 17,002 of record JAHFDY010000051.1, on the reverse strand, counting down.
GATTGGTGTCGCCTCGACCAAGTGCTTCACGACGCAGCTTGCCGCACTACTCATGCTGGCGATTGGCCTTGGGCGGCGGCGCGGTACGCTCAGTGCTTCCGAGGCGCGTCGCCTCGTGGACGCACTTTCTAAGGTGCCTCACCAAATGCGCGAAGTGCTCGCCAAGGCCGACGAGGTTAGGCACATCGCAAAGCGCCATATCCGCGCGCGCGACATGCTCTTCTTGGGCCGCGGCACCGGCTTTCCCGTTGCGCTCGAGGGCGCGCTTAAGCTCAAGGAAATTTCGTACATTCACGCCGAGGGATACGCCGCGGGTGAAATGAAACACGGGCCGATCGCTCTTATCGACTCTGAGATGCCCGTCGTCGTGATCTGCCCGCGCGATGTGCACTACGAAAAGACGCTCTCGAATCTTCAGGAAGTGAAGGCGCGTGAAGGTCAACTGATTGCGATCGCGACCGAGGGCGATCGCGACGTTGCCAGGATGCTCGTGCCCGACGAAGCGCCGCGAAGCTCATCGTGGCGCACCTCCGTCACGCAGCTCGAACCTGACGTATCGCTCATCGAAATTCCCAGCGCAGAGCCCGAGGTACTGCCGCTCCTCACCGTGATTCCGCTTCAACTGCTCGCCTATTACATGGCCGATCTGAAGGGCACCGACGTCGATCAACCGCGCAATCTCGCAAAAACGGTCACCGTCGAATAACGATCAGAAAATGTTACAATGGCCGGTCTGATTCTTGGCGACTGGACCCATCGGCGTGGCGACGCCGGTGGCAGTCGCGCAGTTTCGGCACGTATCCTGAATCCAAAGCCGCGCGTCGCATGGCGCTACGATCTCGCGTTCGACGGGCGCATTGAGCAAGTGCGCGTTGTTCGCGATGTCGTGACAATTGCGGCAACCCCAACCATCGCCCATTCAGGATGGCAGCATGCCGAAGTCGTCGCACTCGACGCTGCGAGCGGTCGTGTTGTTGGCCAGCGACGTTTGCCCGATCCCGTTCCACCAAGCACGATGGTTGCGTCACTCGATTCCGTGCGAATTATCGCAACGCGCGCGTCTGAGCCTGCGTTTCTCTACACGCTCGAGCCGGGGTCGCTTGCGCCGGTCTCACGAGTTCGCGTCGAAGAGGGCGACGTTGCTTCGCTCGACATCGTCGACGCATGGGGCGAAGGCCAGGAGCTGTGGTGCCAGGTTGATACCCCGCGACGTGATACACGCTTGTTCATCAATGTCGCGAACGGGAAGGCTGCGCGCGTTCGGCTCCCCATTGCGGCGGAACTTGTTCGCGAACCGTGTCTCGCCGACGGGTCGCTTTTTGTGCCTCTCTCGGCCTCCTCGGCCGATCGCGATGTCGTCCATCCGTGCGTTCGCATCACGGGCAAGAACGTCACGCCGATCGGCGAGCCAATCGAGGTTCGCAAGGGTGCGATGGCGGCAGTCGTCGCCGCCGATGGCGCCATTCACATCGTGACGGCAGAGCCCATGTCCGAGGGGGGGCGAACATTCGAAGTGTCGCTACGAGCGTTCGACCGCGAGTCGCGGTTGCAAAGAGGAGGAACGCGTTCCTTCGAGCTCTTCGCGCCTGGTGCCGAGCGTCTTCGGCTCGTGCGCAGACCGAGCGGCGAGTTGCTTGCACAACTGGTCGACGCGCAAATGGCCGCGCGGAGCGATCTCTTTCTCTCCGATGATGAGGGCGCCGCGCGACTCCAGCTAGGCAATAAGCCTTACGTTGCGGACCTTGCACTCGGCGACCAACTGGTTGCGCATCGTGAGCTCGAGCAAGGCCGCGCCGTCGTGGTTGGTTTCGAGCTCGATCGGCGCATGCGTATTTTGGGCCGCAGAGCGTCAATTCGTTGGTCCTTCGAAACGCCTGCTGTTGGGAGCCCGGTCGCTCTCTATGCCGGAGGTGGGTACGTTTTTGTTCGAGGATCGCGTTCGTTGCTCGCGCTTGAATTGTGACGTTTACGGTTACAATTTTCCCGCTTCATCACCGAGCCGGTCGACAAGCGCTTCCATCTCTCCGTCATCGGCACGCATGCCGAGCGTCAGGTCCTTTGCGACGGTCTGTGCAAGGCCCTCGATACCCTCCGAAAGCTCCGTTACCGTGCCGGCGATCTTGGCGGTACCTTGGGCTTGCCCCTGTGCCCCGCGCTCGACCGCCTGGGTGACAACGCGCATTTTTTCGGCACCGCGCATGACGAGTTCCGAGCCTCGCGCGTGCTGCGTCGTCGACGCGGCAATCTGTTGCACAGTTTCGGCGATGCGACCAATGGCGTCGGTCACCTGCTTCGAACCCTTGGATTGCTCGACCGTGGCCCTGGCAATCGCTCTCACCATGTTGGTCGATTTGTGCGACGACTCGAGAATCTTCTTCAGTGCGCGTTCGGCCTCGTTCGACACTTCGACGCCGCGGTCAACATTCGCCGCGCCACGTTCGACCGCCAAAATGGCGTTACGCGACTCGGCCTGCACGGTCTTGATAAGATCAGTGATTTCGCGCGTACTCGCAGCCGCGCGTTCGGCAAGATCTTTGATCTCGTCCGCGACAACTGCGAAGCCCTTTCCGTGCTCGCCCGCCTGAGCTGCGATGATGGCTGCGTTGAGTGCAAGCAAGTTCGTCTGCTCCGCAACATCGTCAATAACATTGACTATCTGCCCGATCGCGTCGATGCGAAAACCGAGGGTACTAATCGCGCTTACCGCTTCGAGAGAGCTCTCCTTAATGCGGTAGATTTCGCTCATCGTCTTAACGATCGCTTCGGTGCCTTTTTCAGCGTCGTGCGTCACTTCTTCAGACAGACGGGCCGTTTCGTTGGCGTTCGACTGTACCTGGTCAATCGACAGGTCCATCTCGTTCATCGATGAACTGGTCTCTTCGGCCGTCAGCGAAAGCGCGTCGACATTCTTGGCCACTTCGCGAATGGCATAGGCCATTTGCTCGAGTGACGAGACCGTCTCACGAACGCTCTTGGCGAGCTCGGCCGCATGCTCTGCAACTTCATGCGTGCTTGCGTCAAGTTCGTTGACGGCATGGCTCACTTCTGATGTTGACTCGAGCAATTGCCCGATTCGCTTCGCGGCATCGCCAAAAGTGACAGAGGCTTCACGCATGATGCGAGTCGACTCGGTGGTCCGGGTGCGTGAGACTGCGGCGTGCTGTTTCAGCGCGGCCACGATGTCTGTGAGGCGCTTCCTTTGTTCCTCGCCTTTATGCTGAGTCGACTCGTGCGCGCTCTTGGTGCGTTCGTAGTTCGCTGTGAGCTCGGCGAGCGACTGAATCGCTTGGGCTGCGGCCGGTGATGCGTTCGCGGGCGGAACGGGTCGCTGTCCACCGCCTGCGGTGCGAATCGCGCGCTCGATTGCATCGATGTCGGCCGCGCGTACGCCCTCGCTCGATGCGAGCACCGCCGACACGGCGACAACCCCCACAATGACGAGTGACATCGTTGCTTCCTTGAAGAGCAACGCGGCGATCGCAGTCGTGGCCACGATGGCCAAAATGGCAAGCAGTTGGCGTGAGGTAACCTGCATCGAAGGAACCGATTATGCCCGACTCGGCGCAGACGTTCGCGGTTTATCGCGTAACGTTCTTTCGCCTGATTTCATCCAGGAAAGTTGGGTCGAAAATGCCGTCGACACGAAGCGAATACTGAAAGAACGGCGCGGCGGCGACGCCGTGGTAGTCGCTGTCGTTGAACCAATAGACGCGCGCATCAACGGGCGTCGAGGCCCGCGCGTCCTCGTCCCACAAGAAAAGGCGTTTGTGCCCGCGCGGCGCGATGCTGATGAAGTGGTCGGCCTCGACCTTCACGAGCGGGTCACCGTCACGATGCACGGTCCCGTGGTCGTTCGCCTCAAGGCCCATGATATTGCATCTCCCAATCTCTTTGAACGGGAGGCTCTCGACAAGGGTGCAGGTGAGCGGAAATCGGTGTCGCGCTTCTCGCTTGATGGCCTTGCCCTGCCCGGTGGACTTTTCGTTCCAGTATTCGACGGCAATGAACTGGTAGAAAATTTTCCACGGAAAGTAGACGCCGAATTTGTACTTCAGAAAGAGCATTTGGCTTCGTGAGAGCGGGTGGTCCTGCTCTTCGCCAAATTTGTATTCTGCACGTTCTTCGATGCGGTAACGGTAGGGGGTATCGGATAGCTCGAGGAAGCGAACGTAGTCGTCGTCGCTCATCGTTTCGAGAACCTGGCCGTAGTCCACGTATTCATCGTCTGCGAGCGACGGGGGGACGATTCCCATCCACTTGTGGCTGCCGCCCGTGTAGCTCACTTCGACTTCAGCAAGTGCGCTCGTGATCTCGTGATCGACGGCAAGTAGCAAAGCCGGATCGATGTACTCTTCAAGGTTGAGGAACGGCTTGCCCCATATGCCAACGAGCGCCATGGCACGACAACTTATCGAGCTGACGCGCGTTGCGGTAGTGGCGCTTTGTTTCGCGGTGTTTGCAACGCCATCGTTCGCCGACGACGACGCGCCCGTCTCGAGGGTAGGAAAGTATTCGTCGTACGAGCAAGCGTCGATTGATGCCGCGTCGCGCAGCGCCAATGCACCCGTGGATCCAAGCCCCGAAGGCAAAATCATTGAGCGCGTGGAAATCGTGCGGCTTGAGGTCTTCGAGAAGCGCGATCCGTTGCCGAAATTCACCCGGCCCCTGAACGTCTTTCACGCGACCTCGAAGCGCTACGTCGTGGCGCGCGAGATTCTTCTCAAGGTCGGCGATCGCTATCGCGCCGTTGTCGCAGACGAAACCGCGCGCAACCTACGCGGCCTTAGCCAACTGTCGCTCGTCGTTGTGACTGCTCTTCGAGGTAGTTCGCCGGATAAGGTCAAGCTTCTTGTCATTACGAAAGATGTGTGGAGCCTTCGTCTCAACTGGAACCTTCAGTACGGTGCGGGCGGTTTGCAGTCACTCGACATCGAGCCAAGCGAGCGCAACCTCGCTGGCACACAGCAAACGGGGTCGGTACGTTTTTCATATCTGCCCGAGAGCTATTTGTTTGGTGCGGGCTATCGGGTGCCCCGCCTCGATGGACGTCGGCTCGAGCTATCTGCAGATGCCAACGTGATTCTTAACAGCCACTCTGGCGCGCCCGAAGGCGCGACGAGCGCGGTTTCGGTCAGGCGTCCGCTTTACTCAACGCGCACCGACTGGGGCTACAACGTCGGCTTTTCGGGGCGAAGCGAAGTGCTCCGTCGCTACGTCGACGCACAGGTCAGCACGTACGACGCGAAGGCGACTGAGGAGAAGGACAACATCCCGTTTGTCTATCGTGCGAAACGCTTTACGGCTCTAGCCGGAGCCGTCCGGTCTTTCGGTTGGGCGAACAAATTCGACATCGCCTTCGGCGCAGAGATGAACTTGCGCCAGTACCGCACGGACGATCTCTCCGCGTTCAGTCCCACGGCGGTCGATGAGTTCATGCGGAAGAATATTCCGGTGTCGGACAATCGCGTCGGACCGTATGTGGAACTTCGTGCGTACACGACCAACTTCACGCGCGTTCTCGACGTAGAATCGCTTGGCTTGCAGGAGGACTTCCGTCTTGGCTACAACGGCGTCGCGCGCGTCTACCCAGTGGCGCGGGCGTTTGGATCGTCGCGCGATCTACTCGGGACCTACCTCGGTGCTCAATACACGTTCGCACTTGGTCAAGGGCTGATGCGCGTCACAGGCGAAACGACCAACGAATTTACGGGTAATGGCATCTCGGATGGTGCAGTGAGCGGCTCGGTGCGCGTCGTTTCCCCGCGTCTTGGAATCGGTCGCGTCATCTTCGACGGCGCCGTCTTGTACCGCTACGCGAACTACTTGAACCGGAACGTGCAACTTGGAGGCAGCGGACGGCTGCGTGGTTTTCCGACGAACTTCTTTGTGGGAAATGATTTTGTCGCGGGGAATCTCGAGTATCGATCGCGCCCGATCGATATCTGGTCTGTGCAATTCGCCGGCGCGGCATTTTGGGACGTCGGCGACGCGTTCAACACCTGGTCCGCCTTCTCGTTGAAGCAATCGTTGGGTACTGGCGTGCGCATCCTGTTTCCGCAATTCGATCGCATCGTCTTTCGCGTGGACGTCGGGTTTCCACTGGCGATCGGTGGCGCGCTGCCCGCGGGTGTTTCACCCGTCGCCGCGTTTGTTTCTTTCGGTCAAGCCTTCACTTCCGACGTGATTGGTGGAACCGCCGTGGGCGTCGTTTCACCGACCGGCGGGTACTTGGGTCAGTAACACGCCCTTCGCTGCGAAGCGCTTCTCGATCGTGGCGATCGCGACGGCGCTCTCATCGATTCCAACGAATCTTCGACCCAAACGGCGTGCGACCGCGAGCGTCGTGCCGCTCCCGGCGTAAGGGTCTAGGACGAGGTCATCCGGATGGGTAAGCACATTGACTAAACGCTCGAGCAGCGCTTCCGGCTTTTGCGAGGGATAGCCCGTGCGCTCTTTCGATACCGGCGCGATGATGCCGATGTCCCAAACGTCGCCCAGCGGCACGCCCTTGCTCTCGTCTTCCGTCGAAGACGAACGCTTCCGTTTGCCATCTTCGACGACCGCGCGTTGCTTCAACGTTCCCCAGGTCTTCAGTGTCGAAGGCGCGAGCGGCTCGTATTCTTGGTTCCAGCGTGGGGCGACGTTTGGATCTTTGCGGTACCGGAGCAGCACGTCGTGCACACGTTGGAAGTTCTCGGTTTTGGCCGGCCACCTTCGATACCGCCACACAATTTCACTCGCAAACGCATCGAATCCAAAGAGGCTATCGGCAAGCACCTTGACGTAGTGGCTCGTCTTCGTATCAACGTGGAGTACGATCGACCCATGAGGTAGCAACAACTCATGCAGTCGCGATAATCGCGCTCCCAGTGCTTCAAGGTAGTGCGCCAAACCGTCCCACTGATCAACGAAGGCCACTTCCGACGTCGCGCCCTTTCGTGGCGTCGTCTCGTGCGCACGCTGAGTGAAGAAGGGTGGATCCAAGTAAATTAAGGAAGCGTCAGTCTGTCCTTCCGCGATCAGGCGATCGAGGACAGACAAATTGTCACCGGCGTACAACACCCCACGATTGTCTCCGGTAAGCTTCTTGACGATGAGGCCAGCGCCAGCGCTCGGCTCCTTTCGATCGGGCCAAGTGAGCAGAACCGAGCGCGCACTAGAGCGTGCGCTCATGAACTTCCGAGATCTCGGCTCCCTCGGTCACATGCTCGTCGAGAAACGCGAAGGTGTCATGCCAGCAGCGCTTCGCGTTTTCGCGAAAGAGCATGACGTTAAACCCGTGGATCTCCCCCTCGTAGTACTTCGCGACCGCCGTTGCTCCGAGCTTGGTTAGCGCGCGTTCGAGCCTTCGCGTATCGTCAAGGAGCGGATCTTTCGTGCCCACAGGCAGGAACATGGGCGGAATCGGCCTTTGGGGGCGATCGCCCCGCTCGAAAACCACGAGTGGATCGGCGAGATCGTGACTGATGTGGGCAGGCGTTTGGCCGAGGTACGTCCGAGGAAGTTCGGCAATGCGATCGGCCACCAAGGTCGGTAGGTTCGGCTTGCGTGCGGCGAATCGGTGCGCGTTGTTGACTTCGAAGACGCCGTACGCTGGCACGACGGCTCTTGGAACCACGCCCGTATCGAAGACAGCCTGCGCGAAGCCCTCAGGCCTTTTGTAACAAGCTGCGATCGTTGCGCTTGCGACAAGGTTGGCGCCAGCTGACTCGCCCGCGAGGGTGAGCCGCGAGATGTCACCACCGTATTGCGCTGCGTGCATGGCGACCCACTCGTATGCCATGCATACGTCCTCGATCGCGGCGGGGAAGGGATGGGTCGGCGCGAGACGATAGTTGATGTTGAACACGGCGTAGCCACGTCTTGCGTAGGCAATCGCCATGAAGAAATGGCTGTCCTTCGAGAGGATGCGAAACGCGCCTCCATGCACGTAGAGGACAACCGGGAGAGGTCCCGTTCCAAACGAGACAGGCGGCAGGTAAACGTCGAGCAAGTGGTCGCCGCCAGAACGAGGACCATAGGCCACGTTCGCGATTTTGCGCACGCCGTGGGCCTCCGGCTTTGCGCGCGGGTGCAAGCGCGCCGCTGAAGCGAGTCCACTGAACAGACCTTTGAAGAGCGCGGCACCGACATGCTTACGCGCGTGGGCGAGAGTGCTGCGCATGGTCAGGCCTTGATCGCGAGGTTTTGGGGACGAATCTTCGGCGATTCGTCAATATTGTTGACGGTCCAGGACCCGCCAGCGCGGAAGGTGACCTCCTTGCCTTCGTGTTGCTCATTGCGAAAAACGAACCGATGGGGAGGCTCATCAAACCAAGGCCAATTATCGAGCGACCACGTTTCGGTTTCGGATTCGAGCTCCGCGGCAATCGACGATCGCTTAAAGCGATCGACATTGTCGCGAGCGGCTGGGGGAAGGCGGTCCTCGTTGGGGTAGCGAATCAAGTTCGTTGTTCTCCTGCTGTAACGTTATTCGAACGATAGTCGTCGTCGCGCAAGTTGCATCTGCATCTTTTCTTTCGCGAGGTAGAGCGTCTCTTCGGTCACCGCATTCGCGCGTTTGGCATGTTCGGAAAGGATATTGACGACCAAGTCGTCTCCGCTTGGCCCCTCGAACTTCGCGCGCCGTTCACGCATCGGGCCAAGAAGGGCTTCAATTGCGTCTCCGACCTCGACCTTGATGTGCCCGTCGCCGATGTTGTCGCCGCGCGCGTAACGATCTTCGAGCTCCTTGACGCGTTCCTCATCTTTGATGAATGCCCGCACATATTGAAAAAGTGCGTTGTCCGTGTCGCCAGGCTCGTCGATGGCCTGGCGCCCGGTGTAAAGCTGTCCGAGCTTCTTCTTGATTTCTTTCGGCGTATCCGAAAGAAAAATCGCGTTGCCGAGGCTCTTGCTCATCTTGTTCTTGCCGTCTGTTCCGACAAGCCTTCCAACGCGACCCACAAGCGCCTTCGGGATCGGAAATAGGCCCCCCAATTTTTCGTAGTCAGCGTCTTCGGCTTCCGGGCTAACTCCGCAGTAACTCCAGGCAAATTTTCGGGCGACCTCGCGGCACATCTCGATGTGTGCGACCTGATCTTCGCCCACCGGCACGAGCTCAGCCCGAAACGCCAGGATGTCGGCGCACTGCCCAACCGTGTAAAGCGGAAACCCGAAGCTGTATTTGTCGCCGAGATCTTTCAGCTCGATTTCGGTCTTGAGGGTTGGGTTGCGCATCACGCGATTGAAAGGGAGAAGCATCGCGAAGAACCACGACAGCTCCGCAATCGCGGGCACCTCTGTCTGCAGCACCAGTGTGGATCGTTCGGGATCGATGCCCGCGGCGAGCCAGTCTTTGACGATCTCAAGTGTGTCGCGCCGAATTTCGGCGGCCTTGTCAGCACGGGTCGTGAACGCGTGCATATTGGCGAGCAAAAAGTAACAATCGTAGTTACTTTGAAGGTGCACCCGGTTCTCAAGCGAGCCGACCCAATGGCCGATGTGCAAACGACTGGTGGGTGTGTCGCCGGTGAGAATTCGGGCCTTGTGCTTGCCCTCGGTTTGGGTGGTCATTGTTTCCAATTTGCCTGAAATGAAGCTAACCCAGCAAGGGATGCGCAGGGCGACTGGTGTTCTCCTCGTCGTTTGTCTCGTCGCGGCCTGCGCTCGCCGGGGCGTCGACGCAACCGCCGAGGGCGTCGTGCGCGCGTTCATAGAGCGCATCGAGCAGTCGGGCGAAGACCCCGCGAGCCGCAAGGCTGCGTTTGAGCTCCTCGGGCCCAAATCGCGCGCGAACCTCGAAACAAGAGCGTTGCGCCTTTCGCAGGTGCTCGGCAGGCCTGTTTCTCCGCATGAAGTGCTTGCGCAAGGCTGGGTATTTCAGAGGTTCGCGCCGAAAATCGTGACCTCCATCGGAGGTGGGCTTGTGCGCATCACCGGCGAGCACCCCGAAACGGATCGCGCGGAGTTTCAGTGCGTCAAGGACGGCGATGTCTTTCGCGTTGAGCTTGCGCTGCCCGAGCCACCCGCTGTGCTCGACGCCAATTCCCCGATGCGCTGAATTCGATATGCTGGGCGCGTGTCAAGCAGGCGTCCAGGTGTCGCACTCGTGATCGCAATGAGTGTTTGCGTGCGCGCGGCTGCGAGCGAGTCTCCCACTGTTGGGGCAAACGATCCCGCGATCCAGGCGACGGCGTTGCTCGACGTTGGACGGAAGCTCATGGCGACGGGCGCATACGCACAAGCGTGCCCCAAGCTCGAAGAGGCCGTGCGCGTGTTCGAGAATCTCGCAAACACATTTAACCTCGGGCAGTGTTACGAATTGACCCATCGACTCGCATCGGCTTGGTACTACTTTGGCCGCGCCGAGGCGCTTGCCGCCGCTGCCCGCAATGACGAGGCCATCAACGTTTGCAAGGATCGTCGTGCGAACCTGAAGTCGAAGTTGGCGTACGTCGCGATCTTCGTGCAACCAGAAGCGCCTCGCCTCCCCGATCTCAGGATTCGTCGCGGGGCGATTGACGTCGGCCGGGTACTTTGGGACGGCGAGGCGGTCCCGGTTGATCAGGGGCCCGTGCGAATTGAAGCGTCCGCACCTGGTTACATCACGTGGACGCGTACGCTGCGCGTCGAAGACGGCGCGACGACGCGCGTTGATGTGCCGGCATTGGCCAAGGTTCCGGAGCACAATCCCGCTTTCGTCAAGATACATGACGAACATGTCGCCAAGCCTCATCCCAAGCCGAAAGAGCCGCTGCGTACGCTTGCATGGGTCGCCGCAGGAGGCGTGGGTGCAGGCCTCATCGCGGGTTTTGGTGGACTGGGTATGCGCCAAGGTTTCGTGTCGCGTTACAACCAGGACAGCGCTTGCCTCGGTACGTCGAGCACTGCAGATCCCGCCGCCTGCACACAATTGATTAGCGACGCGTCAACATGGCGGACGATCGGCACCGTTGGCTTTGTCGCTGCAGGTGTGTTCGCCGCGACGTCGGCTGTGCTCTTCGTCTCGTCATCGCCAAGGGAAGAGGCCCGCACGTCGTTGTCGTGTGGGCCCCTCATCGGACTTGGCGCGACGTGCGCGCTCAAGTTTTAGAAGCCCTTCGAGCTCGTTGAAAGACGCCCGCTAGCTTCGCTGACAGCGAGTGGACTTCTCAGTGCTTTCTGTTGCTCCACGCACTGAGCGCGACGTCTTTCCAACCGGTGGGCGCCTGGGTCATCACGGCGTCGCCGGCTTCCCAGCCGTTGCTAGCGTGGTAGACAATTTCGGCGTCGCCATCCTTGTCCATGTCGAGCACGCCGACAGGTGTAAACTCGCTTGACGATTCTTTGCCCGGCGGAATCAATCGTTCGATGCGCCACACCTTGTCACTGTCGAGGCGCGCCACGATGAGCAGGTTCCCGCCAACGACGGCGCGATGGGTGCGCTTGTTAGTCGGCTTTTCTTGCTCTTCTTGTCTCGCTGGCTTGTTCTCCGACTTGGCATCCGCGTCGTGTGTCGTGAAGAAGAGCGCTCGGCTGTGCGCCTTCGCGTCGTCAGCGCCATCCTTCGTGAAGTGGGTCTCCATGGTGTGAACGAAAGCATCGAAGCTCTTCTTCTCGGCGTCGTCCGGTGACCATTCGAACGACTTGCTTGCTGCCCAGTTCGAGTCGGCTGACACGTAGATGCCCTCGCCGAGTTTGCCGCTCTTGCGACCGAATTGTAACTCGCGACACTTTGTTTCACCGTTGGTATCGAAGCCGCTGACCAGTGCGGTTCCGATCGGTTGGCCATACGCGTCGAGCGCGATCCACTTGCTCCCGCGCTTCGCCCACTTGCTTGATGGGCCGCAAGTGGAACCTTTGAGACCTACAGAGCGAATGCTCATGCCGTCTCTTGCTTGGGTGACGGTCGCGAGTGGTACACGCGGCTCCGACGCTACGAAGAGTGCTTCGCTTAGGGCCTTCTTCTTTTTCTTCGCCCCCCTCTCCTTGTGCTCCGCCTTCTCTTCGTCAGTTTTCTTTACCAACGATATCGCGCTGACCTTCCGCTTTTGGCGATGCGCGCGTTTCGGGAGCCGGGTCGACTCTGGAGTTGCGGCGTTCGCAATGCTCGGGACGAAGACCGCTGCAGCGATGACGAGAGCGAGAAGGTTCTTCATGGCAGGGCGAGTTGGCCACATCCGCAATGACGGGCCCACTTTTCTGCACACTCTTTCGTCGCACGGGTTCCTTTCTTGGTTGCGGTTGGTCTGGGGACTTTCGGAGAGGGGCTGGGGGGAGTATCGAGCGCTGGTCATGAACATTCGAACGCTCGCTCCAGCGCTGCTCTTCCTCGCATGCTCAAGTTCTGAAATGCCATCGCCTGTTAATGAAGCAGCCGATGCAATGCCGCTTGCTGACGGTCCCGGTGAAGCCGGCAACGGAAGCGATGCCGGTGTCGACGCGACGGCATCACCAACGCCGATTCCCTGTATCGATCGGATTGCCGACGCTTACACCGCGCCTGCCAACATGCCCGAGCTCATCGATGCGCGTCGGGGCGATGTGGTTCGCTGCGCGCTCGACACAAGCATCGATGGCGCGGCGATGGCTTCTCGCGTGACGAGCGTCGGCGTCTCAATGGCCGTGACGAGCGGCGCCAAGAGCTATCGCGTTGCCTACCGCACGCGAAAATTCGATGGTGCGGCGACGCTATCATCCGCGCGCATCTTCTTGCCCACCACTTCTCGCGTTGGCGAAGCACCTCTTCTCGTTGCGTCGCACGGCACGACGGGGGTTGCAGACGTTTGTGCTCCCTCGGCTTACGAAAACGTTTCGGACTATCTCGTGCTCCCCGCCGTCGCTCACGGCTACGCCGTCATCGCGCCCGACTACGCAGGGCTCGGCACGCCAGGCATTCATGCCTACCTCGACAACGTCGAAGCCGGTCAAGGCACGCTCGACGCGGCGCGCGCCCTCGCGAAGTTCACTGGAGCGAGTTCGAGCGCACGCGTTTTTGTGTACGGCCACAGTCAAGGAGGCGGCGCGGCGTTGTCAGCCCAAGCGCTCGCTCCAACGTACGGGGCCGATCTCAATGTCACCGGTATTGTTGCATTTGCACCAGGCTGGGCAACGAAGGTTGACGTGAGTGGTCTTGCCAATACCTCGCTCCTCACTTCGACGTCACTCGGTGCGCCAGCGGCGTTCACTTCGCTCATCCTTTACAGCTACTTTGGCAATCGTCTCGGTGATGCCCACAAGGGGGAGGGGTTTGCCGCGTCGTCGCGCGCTGCGGTGACCAACCTGGTTGAGTCGCAGTGCATCACCCAGCTGCCCCTCTCGATCCCGGTCGTGGCGCCGACGTTCGGAACACTGATCGATACAACGTTTCGTCAAACGACACTCGACTGTGCGGCCGGCAAGCCTTCGTGTGCCGAACCGGGCAAGAGCTACCTTGCCGTCCAAAAGGCGAACATCATGACGGCGACAAAAGGTGGCGCGCCGGTGCTCGCGCTTCAAGGTCTCAACGACACGGTAGTCCCGCCAACGGCGTTCCGTTGTATCGCCGACAAGCTGAAAGCCGAGGGTGTCGACACCCAAATATGCACGGACGCGCAGGCTGACCACCTTGGTATTGTGAGCCGAAGTAGTAAGACCATGCTCGATTGGATAGACGCGAAGGTTGATGACGCGTCGCTTCCCACCTGCGCGGCTAGCGTACTTCCGGCTTGTCAGTAAACATCCGCCAATCCGTGTGGCGCGTGCCTGCAACGACGACGTTGGTCCGCGATAGCCACGCATCGTATAGGTAACTGTTGTAGATACAAATAGATCGGCTGCCAAAGCAAGCACGCCTAACGAAGACACGTTATGCTGTTCGCATGTCCTTTCGGCGCACGGCGCTTGCTTTGCCTCTCGTTCTTCTCGCGTGCGGTCCCACACCGGTTGCGGTCGCGCCGGTACGTCAATATCCGATGCCCACATCCGGTGATTGTGGGGAGTACTTGGTGCCGGCGCTCCTCTCCGATGCAGCCGATCGGAGTTCTCGGTTTGACGCGCTTGTGCGTTGCCAAGTTGTAGAGGCGTCTGCGTCTGCGTTGCAACGCAAAGTAGAGCGTGCAACGCGCCAATTGCAGGGCGTTTCCGCAAGCGCCCGCGCGGGTGAATTTGAATGGCCTCTCATCGCCGCAGCGGAGCCTGCCTATGTCGCAATCGTCTCTCACCTTGCGCAGCGGGGCGACACCGGTCGAGCGGCGGCGCTTTACACGCTGCTTGCGCGCGTTCCGAAACATGCGGCCGTTGCGCAAGGACATCTCGATGCGATTGCCAAGTGGACCGAGCAAGCCGAGGGTGCAAGTGGTGAGCCTATCGATCGTGCCCAAGGCCTCGCTCGCGTAGCGTTTCGAAGGCGCATGTTCGACCCATCAAAGATTGCGTCAGACGCGGCGCTTAGCGCAGTGCGTGCGTGGCTTCGCGAGGCGCTCGTTCATCGCGATCGGTTTCGCGAAACCCGTCTTGTACCCGCCAAGGAGGTGGGCATCGCGACTCAGCAAGCACTGACGTTTGCGCCCCTCTGGCTGCTTGCGATTCACACTATCGATGGCGCACCCTACGACGTCCTCGACGACTTGCAGAAGCTCGACGCACGCGACTTGTTGGTAACGAGCCTGGCTACGATTGCAGAGGCCAGTCGCCCGGGTGCATCACCTGTCGATTCATGGTTTCAGCTCTACCGCGCGTTCACGCGCCTGTCCGCACCCGACTCTGAAGATGCCGAGACCGTCGCGCCCGAAGATCGCGATCTCTATGCGTTCGCGCGATTCCGCGCGATTCAAGAAGCGTTTCGACTCGCACCGACTCATCCCCAAGTTGCACTTTCGTTCGCGCGGGAAGCACAGGAGTTCGGGTTGGGTGATGCAACGCCATTTATCTTGCGCGACGCGATCGTTGCCGACTCCCCGCCGCAAGCCGTTTCGTTTGCGGCAAGTCTCAACATGCGCGCCCTTTCCAGCGAGGCGGAACACAGTCACGCACGCGCGCGTCGCATGTTCGAAGCGCTAAAGCCGCTTCTGGCGATCGTTGACAAGCGAGGCGCGGAGGCGAACATCGAGCCCAGTGCCGCGGCCATGCGCACGTGGATGGCCGATATCGAACTGCGCGACGGCTATGTCGATCAAGCCCGGACACTTCTCGCGGCGGCGATCGCGACCGCTCCCGAGCCACGAACGTTGCTCACGCTCGCGCGCATCGAGTGGCGCGACGGCCGGCGCGAAGCAGCGATTGATCACTTTGGCCAAGCGGCACGCTCGCGCGCATTTGCGTCGGACAAGGTTTCAAAGGCGGAGGCGCTCTACCTCGGCGCCGAAGTGCACACCGACAACGGGGAAGTGGCGCTCGCCAAAGGGCTATACGCCGAAGCGCTTCGCAACGTTCTCGACGCCCGCGCAGCGGGTGACGCCCAGAAATTGCCACGCATCGAGCGTCTCGTTGCAAGACTGCTCACACGGTTCGGAGAAGAAAAGGCAGCCGCGCGTGCATACGCGAGAGCGTTCGAAGCTTCAGGTCGTCATCGCGCTGAGGTCGAAGCTACGTCGGCAGACGTCGTGGGGCGCGCACTCTTGACGGGCGATGTTGAAACCGCGCGCGAGGGTCTCGGTCGTGCGCTCTCCGCAGACGTGGAGGCGGCCGAAGCGGTCTACTACGCACTTTGGGTACGTCTCATCGAACGTCAACGAAATTTACCAGCGAGCGGTGCCGTCGACCGAGTGCTGAAGAGCGCTGTCGAGGAACACGGCTGGGTCGCTGAGATCGGCCGCTTCGGTCTAGGAAAGACGACGAGTGAAGCGTTGCTTGCAGCCGCGAAGACGCCTGTGGAGCACGCTGAGGCGCTCTTCTATCGAGCGGTCGACCTGCAAATTGCGGGAGACGCTGCGGGGGCTCGCACGCTTTTCGAACAGGTTGTTCATGGCGAGGGTGTCAACTTGAACGAGTGGATTCTTGCGCGTGAGTACGTCAGCGCTGATCGGGCCGTCGCGAAAGGCTCGCTTCCGAAAGACATCACGGTGCCGTGAGTTTCGGCGCTCGCACGATCGATTGGGGCGTCCTTTCGCCGCTTCGCCTTCGTGCGCGCGAACTCGCGCATGGCCTCTACGCAGGCTCACACCGCAGCACGCGTCGCGGAGCCGGCGTTGAGTTTGGCGGCTTTCGCGAATACACCGTTGGCGACGATCTGCGCTGGCTCGATCGACGCTCGCTTCTTCTTTACGATCGCACCATCGTTCGGCAGTTCGAGACGGAAACAGACAGAACCATATTCCTCTTGGTCGATGCCACAAGGTCGATGCGTTACCGCGGCAGTAGAGCCTTGGCTTCGAAATATGCGTACGCGAGTGCTCTTGCCGCCGGTGTGTCAAAGGTCGCGCTCAACGTGACCGATCCGGTCGCGTTATCATTGCTGGGACCTCCTTCGAATCAAGCTTACTTGGCCCCACGGGGGGGGCGGCTCCAATTCGAGAGAATTGTAACAAAGCTTGAGTCATTTGAGCCCGAGGTCGATGCGAGCGGCGGAAGCCAGCTATTTTCGCGCGAGATTGAGCATGTGGCCCGAGTCGCAAAACGTGGAGCTATCAGCCTCTTGTTTAGCGATTTTCTCGACATTGCCGACGAGCAGCTTCGTTCGATCGCAATGTTGACGGGCTCACGACGCAGTCTCATCGCCGTTCGAGTGCTCGATCCCGACGAGGTCGACTTTCCGTTTTCCGAGGCACAACGTTTCGTCGCCCTCGAGGGGGACCACAGCATCGAAGCTCAGGCCGAAACTGTCCGCGATTCGTATCTTCGCGCGTTGCAAAACAGCGAGCTCCGATTGAAGCGAGAACTCGAACGATTCGGCGCTCGCTACGTATCGTTGATAACAAACGAGGCGCCGGGCAACGCACTCCTTCGCGTCGTGCGCGACGCGTCTCCACGATAGTTCCCTTGCGTCGCCCCGACGGATACGATCGACCGATGGCTCTTGTCGCATTTCGCGTCCGCCTCGCCGCGTCGCTCGGACTTGCAACCT
>JAHFDY010000050.1 GCA_023248735.1 Myxococcales bacterium | reverse complement strand
GACACGATACCGCGTGCTGATGGGCAGAAAGCTCACTTCGATGTGCATGCCGTCCCAGTCACGAAACATGAGGTGGCGGTTCGTCGCGCGACCTTCGGCGTCGATGGCGAAGAATCTGTCGGTGCCCTTCTTGATGTCGGGTTCTGCGTCAGTTGAGAGAGCTGCGCAAAGGGCGGCTTGTGCCTGAATCTCAGCCTTGGCGGCGATGTCTTGGGCAACGCCCGACGCGACTTGTCGCTTTCTGAAGTCGGGGAGAACGAACGCGTCCAGCCACTTGATGTCGTCTCCAGCGCCGATCGTGTGCGCCTCAAACGCAATGAGGTCGGAAAATTCGACGGTGACCAACGATGCTTCACGGGTCACTTTGGGTTTGCCGAGAGCGTTCCCGTGGAGACGATGGGTGAGTTGCGAAATTCTCTTCGTCAACTCGCTCACGCTGATTCCGATCGCCCCCGTGACTGTGAAGGGGTTGACCAGAGCAGGCGCGGCAGCCTCCGGATTGCCAGCCCCACCCGAAGCCGAGGGAGGTAAACCGGCCTGCGATGACGACGGCGTACCGGTTGCCGACTCGACTGGAGCGACGGGCGTCACCTCAGGCTTGGTGCTCACGCAACCTGAGAGGAAGAGCACCGTCGCGGCCGCGCGCAACTTCATCATCGGAGTGCATCCCACGGCACGCGAAAACGCCAATTTTTGCGCGCGATGAAAAGGCACGGGTGCGATCGGCGCCCAAACTTATCGAGGCGTTGCGCCCGACGAGTGTGTGGCGTGAAATGGCACTTTGCCTTCGGCGGAATCGATCCGTTACCTTTCATGCGTGAAACCCGAAAAGGCCACATGTACGAAGGGGACAACCGCTAGGCCCAGGTGCGTCCAAAAACGAGATGGAACGGGGTGATCAGTCCGTAAGATCCATGACGCGCGCCTCGAGCCCGCGCCCCTTGCTCACAGCGCTAATGTACATCTGCCGCTGCAGCAACGCGCTCAGCGCGCAACCGATAACCACTTCCGCCTCGGCAAGCTTCCTGTCGAAATTAAGCACGAGCTCGCTTCCGTCGGCCTCGAAGTTCACCGCAGTGACACCGATGATCTCGCGCAACGCCTGCATTGGCAAATCGCCCTCAGGCACCCGGTACACACTGCCGTTCTGATCGCGACGCGACATCTTGAGTGTGATGCGCACCTCGCTTGAGGCCGCCGTGAGTTCGCTCATACGCCCTTGCGCAACCACGCTGCCATGATCGAGCACGATTGCCGCATCGCAAATTTGCTCGAGCTCTTGCAAATTGTGGCTCGAGATCACGACCGTGCATTTCCCACGCAGACGTTTGATCAACATGCGCATTTCGTACGCGACGCGCGGATCGAGGCCGGCGGTAGGTTCGTCGAGAAGGACCACCTCTGGCTCGCCGAGCATCGCTTGTGCAAACGCCACTCGTTTGGCCATGCCGTGTGAGAGCGCGCCACAGCGCGTATTCCACCAGTCCACGCCTTCGACCTCCGCTAGGCGCGCGCGTGCGGACTGCTCGGCCTTCTGCGCGGGAAGCCCTTGCAGCAACGCCATGTGAAGGAGGAATTCGCCAACGCGATCGCTCGCAGGCAGAAGCGCGTCTTGCGGAAGCACGCCGAGCTTGCCCCGAAGGCCATCGAGCTGCCGGGGGCCATAGTCAAGAACCTGAACCATGCCTTCGTTCGGGTCGAGGTAGCCCGCCATCATCGAGAAGCTTGTGGTTTTCCCTGCGCCGTTTGGACCGATCAGTCCGCAGACGGAACCCTTCTTGATTCGAAAAGACGTCTTGTCGACCGCAACTTTTTGACCGAACCGTTTGGTAACACCCTCGAAGAGAATCGCCGTTTCGGCGGTGCGCTTGCCTTTGGGTGCGACCGGGGAGGCCGAATCCGCCACGCTCTCGACTTCACTCATCACACTTCCCTCCGCCGGAAGGACCACGAGCCAAGGCCCAGCAACGCCGCGGCGTAGGCAAGACACGGCAAGAGGCCTTTCATGAATTCACCCGCACGCACGCTCAGCATGAGGTCGCTATATTCATTAGGATAGAGATACGCCAGCGGGCGTATGTGCTTCGTTGGTACCGGGTTTTCAACGCCTTTCGCGATGGCGTCTTTGACTTCTTGCGCAACCTGAAAAGCCGCCCAGATGTCACCCACGCTGCGAAGCACGAAGAGCACGAAAAAAAGTCCGAGAATCGAGAAGAGCGCAAGAGGTGGACTCTTGAACGCGCTACTTACAAGTGTCGCCCAAGCAGACCAAACGAGCGCGGTGGGTAAGGTGAAGAGCCACAAACGAACCGCGTAGAGCAAACAAGTGCCCAATGGCGCCTGCCCGCGCGCCACCGTCACAATAACCACCACGAGATCGAGGATGAGCCAAACGATGGCAACGACGGACCACTGCCCAAATGCCTTGCCGAGAAAGAGCGACTCCTTTCGACAACGCACGGACCAATAACGTAACGAACGATGTTGCATTTCGGCCGAAATCGCATCGAAGCTCATCAGCGCAACAAGCAACGGCGTCAGCCATACGGTGATTTGAAACATCGCGAACAGGGCTTCAGGCATCTGCGCGAAGAACCCGCCCTGTTCGACGCCGAGCACTTCTTCGAAGCCTTTTCTTTTCAGCTCCTGCCATTCTGGTGAACCGTAGGTGACTCCGGTTCCGGCAATTTTGTCTGCGATGAAGATCGTGAAGAGCCAGTAAGCGAGCATCGTCACGCCGAAGCCACCCAAGACGGCAAAGACCGTCAGTAAGATGCCTTTCACGCTTCGAAAGCTCCGTCGCAATTCTCGCTGCCATATAAGCAAAATTTCGGCTGCGGGATTCAATCCGTGACTCCTTCCAGCTTTCGCTGACCTACAAAATCGAAAATGCGCGACTTACCCTATCTCGGCAAGTCGCACATGTCACCGCACACGAGCGGTCGCGCGTTCGGGCAAAGGCTAGATTGCCCGTTTACGACGCAGCAATGCGGCCATCAAGCCCGTGAACCCAAAAAGCGCGAGCCATCGAGGTGTTTCGACAGGCCTCTGCGTTACCGTCGTGCACGCGCACCCACCCGCTACGGGAGGCGTAGCCACAGGATCAGTCGGCGTTTGCGCTTCTGGCGTGACGCCTGCCACGGAAGTGATGGTCAAGTCTCCTACTTGTCCATTTGATTGACCACTATTGCCAACCTGAACATAGACGGAGGTCGTGCCCTCTGGCACGTCGATCTCCACCCTCGAATTCAAGTTCGTTGTCGGGAGCGTGTCCCCTTCGAACGTGGCATCTGCGTTGCTGGTGAGCGCGCCCTTTGTGACCCATTGCAACGGTTCGTTGTACTTCACGAGAAGGACGGGCGAAAACGGCGTGCCTCCACCGCCGAAGATGCCTCCAGCAAAGGCCGCTTCCGAGCGGCTCGAGAACGACACGATGACCTTGGCCGCGTTCGTAAGATCGAGTTTCGCCTGGATCGATCCCGGTGCGAGCTTTGCCTTACCAACGTAGGTGGTGCCGTAGGTTGCAAAGCCCAAGCTCTCGTAGCCGGAGCCTTTCGGTGGGTTGATGGCGCCGTTTTTCGCGTCGAAAATGCGCGAACACTCGGGCAGGACGCCACGAGTGGTCATTTCAGCTTCGAGCGTGGTTGCGCTTGAAGGCAAGTCGGTCTTGAGCACTTCGATCACCAACTTGACGAAATCGCCGTACCCAAGGTTGCCCTTGGCGGCGGTGGATCGCATTGCCTTGTAAACGCTCACGTCGTATTTTTTCTTGTCGGCGTCGGTCGTCAGCGCTTTGCGTGCCTTCCAAAGGCCTCCCGAAAAGAGGGTCGAGTCGTAGTGAACTTCGCCCGCAATGTTGCCCGGACATGAATCAGTATTGTCGAGCTCGCGAATCGCGGCCTTTCCTGACCCAAGGTCCGCGGATGCGTACTCGCCCGTGTTCCCGTCGCCGGCGATCGCCGACGAGAAGAAGTCCGCCAGACCTTCGTTCATCGCCCCTTCGGAGTCGAAGAGACCGTAGGCGTCGACGAACGCGCTGCCCAAACGAAGGGTCTGGTTGACGACCGCGTGCGTGAACTCGTGGTAGACGACGTCCCGTCGTACGAGTAGTCGCGCTGGGGTCCTTGACCGAACCACATCGAGCCGCCTTTGAATCCGTAGATCGTTTCAAAAATGTCGCTCTGACCGCCTGAGCCCGCGGCCTGAAAGAACGCGTTCGAAAACGGATCGAGCGGCTGTGATGGATCTGCGATTTTTGCCGTGTCGAAGGTGCTAAATCCCGCCGGAATCATCAAGTTCGAGATTGTGCGAAACGGCTTGTCGACGACCACCTGCGCGTCGGGCACTCCCTGCAAACCGCGAAAGAACTGATAGGCACGCGCAGCGTGGTAGTACATCGAGACTTCCGAGAACTTGTCACCGCGAGAGGGAGCGTCCTTCGTTGCCGGCTCGGTTGGTAGACTATCGACGGGGGTGAAGTTGAAATCACCGTTGGTGTCACTTTCGGCGTCTTGGGCCAGCGAACAGATGTGAGCTGTGATGGGTAGGCCGAGATTGACCGTCTGAACCTCGCCTTTATCGACACAGTTAAGCGACTTGATGAATTCGTTCTCGAGCAGCAAATTACCTGACGCTGCCTTGACCGTTGGATCCATCGGGAGCGGAAGAGAAGTGAGTTGCGAGACGCTCGGATTCGTCGGGTACATGCTCGCTTTGGCGAACACGACGCCTTCCCGCATCGAGAGGACCTCGCCCGTCTGCGCGTCAACATTGAACGAAGGTGCGGTCGGGATACCTGGAATGCTCGGTGGCACGACAACGTAAACGAGGCGGGCACCTTCGCGCGTGTCTGCAATGGCGAGATAGGCGTCTTTCGCGGCCACCGGCAAAATTGTCCGCTTCGCGATCGCTGCAACGGCCGTTTCGCGCGTCACCTGTGGAACAACGGAAGACGGCAGATCATCAACAAGCTGATCAGAGACCGTTCTCACATTTCCGTTCTTGTCGAGCCGCACAACTGCGACGGCGCCTAGAACCGGCAAGCCTTCGTGGGTCTGCTCGAAGCGAACAATGCGATCGCCGTCGGCAAATCGATCAATACGAGTTGCGGAAAGCACGGCGCGCGCGAGCTCCGGCCTCATCGCGGTGAGAACAAAGTGCGCGCGACCCGACGTGTCCATCGGCGCCGTGCGTAGGTTGATTTGCGGCGAGCTGACGAACCACGGTCGGGAGGAACTCTGCGCGGCTTGCGCCGACGTGGACGCGAACAGCGCCCCAACCACAAGCCCGCTTAGCAACGACTTTCGCATAATCGATTCCCTTTCGAACAAGCGCCTCATACGGGCGTGGCGCGCACCGTGCCTCGAAAGCGGCGGTGGCTCAACTTGATGACCCGTGAAATCGTGGGATGAGACGGCGTTGAAAGGTGCTCGGAACCTCGAATTTCGAGCGTTCAGTACTTGTTTTGACTCACCACAGTACCGGCGTGCGCCATCAAACGGTGATTTCAACGCGCAGCAAATTGCGCCCAATGAAGAGGTAATCACCGTGCAGGAGGTCCTGGTCGCCTTTGATGCGAACGTAGGTTCCGTTGCGGCTACCCAAGTCGGTCACAACGATGTCGCCGTCTTCGAGCGTGATCCGGCAGTGCGTGGGACTGACGTACTGGTCGTCGATAAAGCACATATCGGCGCCCTCACGCCCAACGGTCACGGCGTCTGCCCGAACCACGGCCGCGCCATCAGCGCCGCCCTCGAGCACTTGAACGACCCGCAGCTGACCAGGGTGGTGCGGTGAGGTGTAGTAGGTCACGCCGCCTTCATCATCGTTGGGCGCGGTCCCCGCTCGCTCTACGCGTAGGAGTTGCTCGCCAACGTACACGAGCTCACCAAACGCCAACTTCGTGGGCTCGCGAACACGAAGAAAAACTCCGTTGTGCGACTCCTCGTCGTGGGCGACGAGATGCCCGTCGCGATAGAACAGGTTCGCGTGCCGCGGCGATACGAATGGATCGTCGCTGAGGACAAGGTGACCGCTTCGGCCAATCACGTGCTCGGTCGCGTTGAGCTGATAGCTCACGCCCTCCACACCTTCGCCGCGCACGAACACGACCTTTGCGCGTCCGGGCGTTTGCAGTGCCCCGTAGTAGGACGTCTTCATCGCGAGCACGTCGCCCGGAACCGCGGCACCGCAGCGACCGCAAAATTTGTGGCCCGTGGGTACGGGTGTCGAACACGACTTGCAGACGAACAGCTTCGCTTGCTCCATCTCGGGCTATCTCCTTGCCTGAAAGAAACTACCAGACAACGGTAAACCGACGCGCGCTGTCAGAGAAGCCGCTCGTGCCCCAGAGTCGGAAAAGAACGTGCTGGCACAAATCGGGGTCAATAACGCCGTAATCGCGCGAGTCGACGTGCATCTGCCGGTTGTCGGAAACCAAGAACACGCGCCCCAACTCGACCCGCGCCTTTGTACGCTCACCCTTTTGACTTGGACGGAGCACTTCGAAGTTGCGCATGCTCACCTCTTCAACAGCACAGGTGAGCTCCACCTTGGCGTGCGTGGTGGGATCCTCAAGGGTGACGTTGTTGCAATTGCGCGGCGACGGATTGCGTTTCCCATCGAGACTCACCAAACCATCTTCGACAACGATTTCCTCCCCTCCAAGTCCTTCCACACGCGCCACCACAAAACGGCCTTGGGCTTGCGGATCAGGACACCGCAACAGATCACCGCGACCTGCACCCTTTGACCGCGAAAGAATGAGAATGTCGCCCGAACGAAGCATCGGCTCGAGCGATGCTCCCATCGCCGGGTCGTCGAGCGGTACCTTCCACGTTTCGATGATCGTGAAATTCAACAACACTCCGATCGCGACTAAGATGCCTACGATCCAAGCGATGACCTTGAGCGCCTTCATTCACTCTTCATTGTAGCTTGCCTGCACGGAGAAGCCGAAGTTAGCGCTCGGCATGCAGCGCGGCGCGAAGATGAAATTGCGCGCGAAGCGATAGTGGTCCCGACGGATGAGCTTGCAGATGGGCTTGAAATGAATCAGCGGCAGCGCCAAAACGGCCGCGCTGAAAATGAAGAACTCCTCGCGCGAAATGGGCCGGGTAGCTGGGGTCGATCGCCTCAAGGCGCGTGACTTTCTCGATGCGCCAACCGTCGCTCGCCATCCTCTCACCTTCGGCAAGTGACGCGCATTCTTCGGTCGTTTTCGCCCTCTCGCGGGCCGCGGCAAACGTCGCACGCAAGTGCTCCGGGGCGTGGGCGTGAGTAAGATAGAACGCGTAAATAACGCGTTGTTCGTCGATCGTGAGTTTGAACTCCGGATTGTCAGCGAGGCCAAGCACGGTCGACCACATTTGCTTGTAGAATACGCGCAATTCGCGATCGCCCAATGCGAGCGAATGGCCTTCGCACCAACCTTCGCGACGCATCCGACGCACAAAGGCGCCCCCAAGCGCAGCCAGTTCCGGTGTCTCTTCCCCGGCCTTTCGAAATTGGTCAACCGCCTGAACAAACTCGTCCGTGTGCGCGGCACGCAATTTCAATAGTTGCGAATTGCCCAAGCCATGCGCGGTTGCAAACGTGACGTCCATCTTCCGCCGCGCTTCGTAGAGCTCTGATGCCGGCGCGTCTTTCGCTTCGAGGGTGTGAAAATCGCGAATCATCGTGCCGAGCGCACGTAGTTCGCCAGCCAACGCACCCGATCGCGCGGCTAGCGCCAGCGCATGATCGGCCTCGAGCACCCGTTCGATCGCGCGCTGATCGATCGCGGGAAGGGGCACGGTGTCGGGCACGCTCGCGCGCGGCAGCATGAACAAGCCAAACAGGACGGCGGCGATGAGCGGAATCACAGCAAGCTGCCGGCCAGAACCGGAAGTTTGCAGCCGCGACGAGAAAGAGGTCCACCACGCACGCATGGGCGTGGGCGCAATTGTGCTCGCCAAGCGGTCGCATGTCTATGTCGCGACATAGTTACGCGGATTGACGATTAATCCGGTGACTCTGCGCGCTCCGATCGCAACTCAACCTTGAATATGAGGGGGCGCCTTGACCAAACCCGCCAATCCAAATGGCGCAATTTGGTGCACGACTTTTCCGCTCACATGCGAAATCGGCGTTAGAGCCCTGTCTCCTCCAGAGGATCTCCAAGGAAAGGCAAGTGCGCGACCGCCTCCGCTCTGGCCCACACCCTGCAAGGGCACCCAAAATGAAAACCTGTCGCGCTGCTCTCACGGCATTTCTCTTTGCGTGCAGCAATAGTCCCTCGCGAAACGACGCCGTCCTTCCGGAAGCCGGAGCCGGCGCTCCCGATAGCGGGGCTAGCGCTCCAACGTCGGAACAAATTTGGTCTACTTCATGGACGAAACTTCCCAAAGCGCCCTCGATCAACGGCAAGCAAGACGACGTGCACTTCGTCGGCACCATCGGCTACAGCGTCAACGGCCTCGGTGAGGTCTATCGATCACCCGATCGCGGTGACACATGGGAGAAGGTTCTCGATAAACCCGGCACCTACTTTCGTGCAGTCAATTTTCTTGACGATGCCACGCGCGGCTTCGTTTCCAACATCGGTCCTGGCTACTACCCAGGCGTAACAGACGACGTTCCGCTCTATCAAACCAGCGACAGCGGCAAGACGTGGTCACCCGTCACCGCGATCGATGGCGCCATGCCCAAAGGCATCTGCAACTTCAATCGCGTGGACAACACCCATCTTTTCGCCGCCGGTCGCGTCGGTGGTCCGAGCTATTTCTTGAGTTCGAGCGATGCCGGCCTCACGTGGAAGTCCAAAGATATCTCGGGTCAAATCGCCATGCTCGTCGACGTTCACTTTGCGAACGACAAGGTCGGCGTGGTGACTGGCGCATCCTCTCTCGGCGGCAGTTCGAAGTGCTCCATCTTGCGCACTGAAGACGGCGGCGAATCGTGGTCGACAGCATTCACCTCAAAGGCAACCGGCGAGATGTGTTGGAAGATCTCGTTTCCATCGGCGAACATTGGCTATGCGGCGGTTCTGACGTTCGGAAACACGCCGTCGAGTTTCATCAAGACAGTTGACGGTGGCAAGACGTGGGAGGAACTTCCTTTCGTGGACGGTGCGTACGCGGCGTTGGCGGTCGGCTTCATCACCGATGACATCGGATGGATCGGCGGTGAGACCGAGAAGAAGCCGGCGTACCGCACGAGAGATGGCGGCAAGACGTGGGAGGCCGACGGTTCCCTCGGCCCGTTTATCAACCGCTTTCGCTTCGTCGGCGATCGCACGGGCTATGCGATCGGTTCGACGATCTATCGGTTCGAGGTCCCATGAGCGCGCGACACACTGCCCTCACTTTCATTGCCGCGCTCGCGACGGCGTGCAGCACAGAAACCAACCCCACGCAAATTCCGCTTCCTGAGGCGTCCACCGGAACGTGCCTCGCGAACACACACTTCGCGGCGATCGCCTGGAAGCAGCCACATCCGGCCGAGAACGCGTGCACGGACAACGAAATTGACGATTTTGTTTCCGCCTGCCTTAGCGGTTCTATTCCCATCAAGTGCGAGCAATTCACCGACGATCATCCGCAATGTGCATCTTGCATCTATCCACAGAGACCGTCAGTCGGCAGCGGAGCGATCGTCGAGGGTCATGGTCGCGTGGTCCCGAACGTGGGTGGCTGCATCGCGCTTTCGCTTGGGGAGACGAGCACATCAGGATGCGGCGCTCGCGAGCACGCTGCGCGCGAATGCGTTGCGTCGATCTGCAGCGGGTGCCGCGATCCAAATTGCGAGACAGACTCCCGAAAGGGACCTTGTCTTGATCAACAGATGCAGCGCTGTGTCGAGCTCGCCGGCGCTGCGCCTTGCACCCTTGACGAAGGCACGGAAGCGGCCGTGCGGCTTATTGCGAAGCGGATGTGCAGTAACGACGGGCGAGAGTGACAGATCGTTTGGCCGTTAGCCGCGTCGAAGCGTCATGAAACTCTCACTTTCCCCACGTTCCTTCTTGATCAGCGCCTCGATCGTATTGGTCACCGGCGCCTCGCTCGCAGCGAGTACGCAAAGTGCGTCATCGAGTCGCACCGACGGAAGCGAGAGCGGGTCTCCGTACGCTTCGTCAACTTACGGAACCAATGAACTTGGGTCCTTCATCGGCAGTGCAACACGCGCCGCGCTTTGGTACGTGGCCGCACATGAAACGGCGCCTCCACGTCCCGGCGTCGTCGAAGTTCTCGACGAACCGAAGGTGAGCGCGCTGCTCAAGAAGCTCGATTTGAGACAGTTGCCCAATGGGTCACTCTCGAAGTGCACCGGCAGGCAGTGGTACGTCTTTCTTGACCGGAATGGCGTCAAACTTGGTCGCCTCACCTTCGATGGGTGCAATCCGCGCTTCGATTCCGCGGACGGAAAAGTGATGGGCGACATTCGCGCTCAATTGTAAACATACTTACCGAATGAGTTCGAGTGGAGGCCGGTCCGTCTGCGCGCCCGCATCCAGCCACTCTTCGATCGCTGACGTGTCCATCTCGAGTTCCTTCATGCCCGGAACGATGAGGTCGCGAAGCGCACCAACCAACGCAGCGTGAATGACTTCAGCGGGTGGGGCCCCATGCTGGGTCAGTGCGTCACGGTGGGCGGCGTCGTAAGGTGTCTCTTTCTTCCAAATCTGAAGATTGAGATACGCCATCGGGAACATCCACCGAGCGACCTCACTTCGCGTCGCGTGATCGAGCGACGCAAGGTGTGCCCAGCCGATCCGACCGTGATCAATTTCGTCACTCAAGAGTTCGCGGAGTGCGATGACGGCAACGGGACCAGTTGCGTGATTGACGCAGCATTCGAGAAACGCTCCGGCTGTCGTCTCGTTGAGAACGCACTGACCGACTACAAACAGCGTATCGCGAAGCTCGGCCGAGGCGCCTTTGTGCTTTGGCACCTCAAGCGCGAGCTTCTCGGGCATCGGCAGCTCTCGGCCCGCGAAGCGCGACGCTACGAGGCGACTCAGTTCGGTGTGTCGGTACTCGTCGTCCACAGCGCGCACAGCCAAATCGATCAATGCTTGGGGCGCGCGCAATCGAATGAGGGCATCACGAATGACCTCGAACGAATCTGCAACGCGACGTTCCATTGCGGCGCGTTGATGCCAAATCGCTGCAAGCTTCTCGCGATCTTCGCCGCGAAGCGCTTCGATCGCGTCGTCGTGATCGGGAATCGCCTTGTTCGTCAGGCGGCCATGCCAGCGGCCGCGCTCGGTGTACTCATGATCGGGAATCAACATCGATTTGCCTACGGATGAATATGGGTCGCTGTTCTAAATCCGTCGTCCGTGCATTCCATTCCTGGCGGCGTCGGGCCAAGGCACTTGCACTCGGAAAGACGGACCGTCCCGGCCGCACACTGCCAGCGCTCGTTGAAGCAGAAGTCCCAAGTTTGCTTGCCATAGTTATCGACCGCGCATTGGCGCGGTCCGAGAGACGGAACGCATTCGTGGCGGGTGGCAGCGGCCTGGGAACACAAGTTCTGCGGATCGGTGCAGGCAGGCCGGTTGTGATTCGAGCCTTTGGTGGTCGGCCAAGGTGCGTCGCAAAACGCAGTAAAGAGCGTGATCGCGGGCGCATTGAGTGTTGCGGTGCGACCCGCGGTTGCGGGAGATGCGAGATCCGCGTTGGCGATTGTCGGTGCCTGAACCGGGCCTACCGGCTCGTGCCGACCGGCGCAGGCTGCAGTCCCGAGTGCCGCGCCCACTTGAACAATGGCTTTGAAGAGTCGTGAAGTCATCGCTCCCTTATTACGGGCCAGCATCAATAAGTTTGAAGCCCTCCTTCGTGCACACGTATCCCGGCGGTGTCGGGCCATAGCACCTGCACTCGGACGCCTGAAGCTTGCCAGTTGGACACTCCCACTGTCCGTTAATGCAGTAGTTCCAAGTCTCGCTTCCTTCACATTGGAAAGGCCCAATGAGGTCATAGCAAGCCGATTCGCTTGAGGAGACCCACCCCCCGTCCCAAACGCACGTCCCTTGCGGGTTCGTGCACGCTGGACGCTGCGGCGTCCCCTTTGTCGTCGGCCACGCTGCGTCGCAAAAAGCATCGGCCATCGCGTCGCTTGGGCCGTCGGCCTTCGCATCCGTCTTTGCGTCGAGGAACGCGTCTGCGTCGTGCAGAGCGTCGATGCCAGCATCCGAGACCTTCACATCGGGTTCGGTCGCGCTATCGTGGACCACGGAAGTTTCAGGCGCATCGGTCGCAGCGCTTGCCGCATCGGCGGCCTCAAGGTCCACCGCCACCGAACAGGCGGCCGCACCGAACGAAACGCCGACACCTACGATTGCGTGAAATAGTCTTGAAGACAT
Organism: Myxococcales bacterium; assembly: GCA_023248735.1. Classification (GTDB taxonomy): domain Bacteria; phylum Myxococcota_A; class Polyangia; order Polyangiales; family Polyangiaceae; genus JAHFDX01. The sequence goes on along the minus strand of JAHFDY010000050.1, from coordinate 12,683 downwards.
CCTAAGCCCTCCGTCCTTGGGGATGCGTGCGTTCTAGAAGTGAGAAGCGTGATTCGCCCCTGCCCATGTCGTCCCATGTCCACGATTGCGGGTTGTGATCACGGGATTCACCACATGGCAAAAGGGCATGGGCGAGACCTTAGCCTCGCCCGCCCGGGCGAAAGTCAGTACTTTGCGCCGTGTATTGAATACGCCTTCTTCACAGTCCTACGTGACAGTGCCTACGTACTCGATTCGTCCCAAGCGATGCCGTCAAAGTCGCGCGACGAAAGGGGCAACGTCAGCAGGGGCGCTCTTTCGTAACTCGTGTTGTATAAGTTAGGCGGCGACGCAAACCGCGTCGGATAGTAGTTCGCGTGGAACAGTGCGGCCATTGCTCGTTCGCCGCGATCGGCGTAGCCGCGGATCTCCTGCTTTGCTCCCTCGTGCAAGCAAGAGTCAATCGCAGCCTCCACAAGAGCATCGTTCCACTTGGTTTCTTGAAATCGATCGCCCATCGTGTCGCCTCGCCAAGGCGTGGGATCGTTTCCCCCGCACCAAAGCGAGGCTTCGTCGCCCGCTGAAAATGGATCTATCGGTGTTCCATTGAGCCATACGTTGAAGTGCACGTGAGGCGCGCTGAACGGGAACAGGAGGAAACCGTCGATGCCGCTCACACCACTCAGCGCGATGGGTTCGCCTCGTTCCACAAGTTGACCAACCTTGACGAGGGCACGGCCGAGATGATTGCTCGTCGTCACGACCCCGTTGCCGTGATCGATGAAGATCTTGAGTCCGCCGCGATTGAATTCGCTCGCGATGCGAAGCACCTTGCCGGGTGCCGCAGCGACGATCGTCGTGCCCGGACTTACCGCGAAGTCGGTGCCATTGTGGCTGTCGTACGTGCCTTGTTTGCCGCGGAAATCTCTCGCAGTCGTTACCCTGACGGACCACCCGAGCTCAGGAGGCGGCTGCTCGTGGCTGTAGAAGTTGCTAATTGCGACCTTGCGCCCGCTAGGATTGCGACCGAGCCATAGCGCAATGCTCAAGCGCGGCCGCAAAGCCTTGAGGCTCGAGAGGTCTGCGCGGGTTTTCGGTGTGAGCGCATCGCCGCGAAACGTGAGCATCGCTTCGCGCAACCGCAATGGCAGTGGAGAAAGGCCGAATACTTCGCTGGCGGACAATCGGGACATGCTGGAGAACGTAGCGCGCGCGGCCCTTTCGTCGAGTAACCGCTGCTGATCGCTTTCGCGTGTCAACGTGAGTACTCTCCACCGCGTGTCTCCCTTTGTGCCCCTAGCTCTGCCGAAAGAGGTCGCCGAGCGCTTGCGGCTAAGCCCGACGCTTCAGCGTATTGTCCTTGTGGGAACCGAGGCGGCCCTGCAAACCACTGCAGAGCTTGGCGCGACGTTGAGCGCCGCGGGGCGGGAGGCGCGCGTTGCGCCAATCGATCGACTCATGTGCACGATCGCGGCGCGTACGTTGATTCGTTACAAGCGCCGCATCGAGTTTTCGCATCCGACCGCGGCTTCGGATGGTGCGCTATCGCTCCTGCTCTCCGGCCCCATCGACGACGCTGCCAAGATCGCTCAAATCGAAGGTGCCGTTGAACGCGCCTCGGTGGAACACTCGATACCCACCTGGCTTGCGGTAAAGCTTGTTGACGACATGGGTGAAGATCGCGCATTCGCAACCATGGCGCGAATGAACACCGAACCACCCCTTACCTTGCGCGTGAATGGCATCAAAGCGACCCGCGAGGAGGTGCTCGCAAAGCTCATCCTTCGTGGCTTCGATGTGGCACCCACGTTATTTTCGCCATTCGGAGTTACATTAAAGAGCGGGCCGAATATCTTTACCGATCCGCTTTTTTCCGACGGCGCGCTCGAGGTGCAAGATGAAGCGTCACAACTCGTCGCCGAGATCGTTGCGCCTCCGCCGGGCGGTGTGGTCGTCGACGCATGCGCGGGCGCGGGTGGCAAGACGCTTGCGATGGGTGCTGCTCTCGCGAATCGAGGCCGCATCTTCGCGCTCGATCGCCACACTGGCCGCATCGCAGAGCTCCGAAAGCGCGCACGGCGTGCTGGTGTACACAACATCCAAGCGCTCGAGTCCGAACTCGGCGGCGAGCCCGACGAGCGCGTTGCTGCCCACCTCGCACGCGTTCATGCCAAGGCTCACCGCGTGCTCGTCGACGCACCGTGCAGCGGTCTCGGTGCGATAAGACGTAACCCCGAAGCACGCTGGCGCCTTACGCCTGAGACATTCGATCGTTTGCCTCAGGAGCAAGCTCGACTCCTCGACGCAGCGGCACAGTTTGTCGCGCCAGGCGGGCGCCTCATCTACGCGGTATGCACCTTCTTAAGAAGCGAGTGCGAAGCGATTGTCGACGCATTCGTATCAACACATGCACAATTTGGGTCTGTGACCGTTCGTGATGTGCTCGGAAGGGTTCGGGCGACTCCCATCACAGACGCGCGTGGGGTTGCGCTGCGAACATGGGACCACGAGAACACCATGGACGGCTTCTATGCGGCGATCTTGCGTCGAAAACCAGAGGACGATCAATCGCCATGAACACCGGCATTCGGTGGCCCCTCGGACTGTCAACGGACACCTTTCTTCGCGAGTACTGGCAAAAGAAACCACTGCTGATACGAAATGCCCTCAATGGCTTTCGTGAGGCGGTGACACCCGACGAACTTGCCGGCCTTGCTTGCGAACACGGCGTCGAGTCTCGCCTCATTTGCAAACGAGGTCGCAAGCGTTGGACCGTGGACTACGGACCCTTCGATGAGGGCCGTTTTTCGACGCTGCCGGAGAAGCAATGGACGCTGCTTGTTACAGAGGTGAACCGGCACGTGCCACAAGCCGCGACGCTGCTTGACCGGTTCTCCTTCATCCCGAACTGGCGCGTCGACGATGTGATGGTTAGTTACGCGGTTCCCGGTGGCGGCGTCGGACCTCACGTCGACAGCTATGACGTCTTCTTGCTTCAGGGTCGAGGACAGCGCCGGTGGCGGTACCACCTTAATAGGACGAGTGATGTTACATTTGTCAATGGCCTAGCGTTGCGCATCCTTTCGCATTTTGAGCCTGAAGCAGATGAGGTTCTTGGCCCTGGCGACATGCTCTACCTACCACCAGGTTTTGCGCACGACGGCGTTGCGGTGACGGAGTGCACGACGTATTCGGTGGGCTTTCGAGCACCCAATCGCGGCGAGCTCACGGCGGCGTTTGTGCGGAGCTTCGAGGACGATCGCTCGCTTACAGATTTGTACACGGACCGCGATCTTCGCGAGCACGACGAACCAGGCGAGTTGACCGAAGCGGCGCGCGTGCGCGTGCGCGCAATGATCCGGCGCATTGATCTGAGCGACGCCGCAATCGATGCGGCATTTGCGCAATTCGCCAGCATGCTGAAGCCGGGGCACGTGCTCGATCCGCCCCGCAAGCGCGTTGCGGGAACGGAAGTGAAGGAACGTCTGCAAAAGGGCGTCTCTTTGGCCCGCAGCGAGGAGTGCAGATTCGTTTTTTTTCCGTCAGGAAAGCGGACTATCAACTTTTATTACGGTTCCAACCAAGAGCGTCTCTCCGGCGCCGAGGCTCGTCTCGCGCGTGCGGTGTGCCGACAGCGACGCCTGAATGCGCAAACACTGGGCGCGCGCGATGCCCTCTCCAAGGAGGGTCTCGCCGCAATCGCGCGATGGATCAATGCGGGTGCGCTTTCCTTTGTCGGGCGCTAGCGAATCGTCAGTTCAAAGTCGTCGAAGATCACAATCTCGTCGCCTTCGATTTCAGCCCGATAGGTGCGCTGCGGACCGCACATCCCCTTGGGTTCAATGAGGGCGCCCGTGTGGAGACTGAAAATGTACCCGTGAAGCGGACACGCAACGCACCGTCCGTCGTCGCTGCGATCCCCCTCGACCAAGCTCGCGCCGGCGTGGTTGCACGCGTCTTCAATCGCAACGGGTCGACCATCGACCGTCGTCACGAGCACGTCGAAAGGTGGGTAGCTAACCCGGGCGAAGCTTCCGTCCGCTACCACATCTTTCGGTACGGCGCCGACCCGCCTCAATTGAGAACACCCTCGACTTGAAGCGAAGCGACCTGTGACGCGAGCACATCGAGGGTACGCGCGAGGCGCTTCGAGACATCCAGCTCTTCGAGCATTTCTTGGCGTGCTCGAGGGTCGAGCACGAGGTGCGATGCGCATTCATCGATAAGGCGCGCGCCAGACATCGTCGGCGGAAGCGAAAACGTGAAGCGCGCGGCTCTCTTTTTCAGCTCCCGCGAAAAGGCGAGTACGCCCGAACGCAGAGCCGTCTCTTCGGCCTCGGTGATAGGCCGCCCCTGATCGTGCAATACGACGAGATCGGCTTTGCGATACGGAGCCCGAAACGGCAGCTCATGGAGCTCAACACGGTGCATTCCTTGAAGCGAAATATTCGACCGTCCATCCGGCAGGGCACGATGGTCAACCACCTTACCCAAGGTGGCGACAGTGTAAACCTGCGGTTGCATTTCGTTGCCTCCACCATCTGGGTGGAGGTGCGCGAGGACGATCATGCCTGAACCGCTTGCGAGTGCGTCCTGCAGCATGAGGCGATACCGGGGTTCAAAAATGTGGAGCGATGCCGTGACGCCCGGAAACAGCACCATCTCGGGGAGTGGAAAGATGGGCACCGCCGTCCAGGCGCGCTCGCTCGGGGGGATGCTGTTAGACATGCCGCACCCCGCGGAGTGGTGGCCCAGGGCCAAACGGCATCCGCAACCGTGGATCCCCCAACGTAAAGTCCGGCACTCCCCGCCGTAGCCCAGGGCCAAACGGCATCCGCAACCGTGGATCCCCCAACGTAAAGTCCGGCACTCCCCGCCGTAGCGCAGGGCCAAACGGCATCCGCAACCGTGGATCCCCCAACGTAAAGTCCGGCACTCCCCGCCGTAGCGCAAACCCACGCAGCATCCGCAACCGCGGATCCCTCAACGTAAAGTCCGGCACTCCCCGCAGAACCGTGCCTCCCAACTCAACAAAACGGAAAGGCCCCGCCACACGCTTCCACGCTACCGTTGCTTCCTCTCGGACCTGGCGGGTTTCACGCTTCCACGTCGGCAGAGCCACAGGAGGCAGCACATTACCGCGTGGAGGACACTTCGTCGAGCGATTTCCGGTACTTGCCGCGGCTTGCGCCGACGTTGGATCGTGGCAAACCCCGCTGCATGAGCGTTGACCTTCCGGTGATCGATCTAGGCGATTTTCTCAAGCGCGGCCGCCATAACGGCGACAATGACGCCGCAGAGGCTTGTTCTGCGATTGCGGGCACCCTCCAGAAAAACGGTATCGCGATCGTCCGCGATCCTCGGCTTCCGGAGAATTTGCCTCGTAGGTTCGTTGGTCTGATGGAGCGCTATTTCGCGCAAACCGACGCCCTGAAACAACCCGACGCACGGCCCGAAATTGGCTACCAAGTGGGCTGGACGCCGTCGTTCATCGAACGTGCGAAAGCGCGGCCCGATGCAATCGCGAGGCTAGCGGCTGAGCACCGGCCCACGCCCATGCACACGGCCGATCCCAAGGAACGTTTCTTTGCGTCGATCGGAAAAAAGCCGCCAACAACACGGTTCGGTTGGCTCAACGCCGCACCCGTCGTGCCAGCAGCCTTTCCGGAGTGGTACGACGTGACGGGCGCGTGGAGTACCAACTTGGTGAGCACGGTCTACACCGTCCTTGAGATGGCAGCGCGCGGCTTTGGTGAGCGCGACGACCTCTTCACCAGCTTCCTCGAATACGGACCGCACTTGCTTGCACCCACGGGAAGCAACCTTGCAAAATACGGGACGCCTGGCACCGTTCTCGCGGGGTTTCACGACGATCTCAACTTTCTCACCGCACACACGCAGTCGAACTATCCCGGCCTTCGCGCGTGGACGCGCAAGGGTGAGAGTTTTTTCGCGAAGGTGCCGGAGGGGTGCATCTTGGTTCAGGCCGGCCAGCAGCTGGAATACGTAACCGGCGGCTCTGTATTGTGCGGTCTGCACGAAGTTCTCGCCTTGGATGTCGCTCAGGAGAAGATTCGGGCAGAGATTGCGCACGGTCGTGTGCCGTGGCGCATTTCTTCGACGCTTTTTGCGACTGCGAGTTCCGACGAACTGCTTCGTCCGGTTGGGCAATTCGCAACCGATGAAGCGCTCGAACACTACCCGGGCATCTTGGCGGGCGATCAGGTTGCACGCGAACTCGAAGCGATCGAGCTGGTTCACGCATGAAGCCATGACCGGTTCGGTGCGAGATAGTGAACGCTGCCAAGGTGGTTTGCAGAGGGACAGTTGAGGGGAGTAGCCTCGGCAGCGTTCGAGTCGAGTTCATTGCACCCGATATGCTGCGATGTAGGACGGCGTCGCGACACGTCGAACGCAAGACCGACATGCCGCCGCCAAGACCGCCAAAACACCGAACGCTTGCCTTCGAGCCGGACGTAGGTAGATTTCCTTCACCTTTTCGGGCGTCGTCTAACGGCAGGACAGGAGATTTTGATTCTCCTTATCGAGGTTCGAATCCTTGCGCCCGAACGAATCCTGAGGGCAAAGCCCGAAGGAGCCCCTCTTAGCTCGAGGCGCTCGACCCGGAACTTCCGCCTCGCGCCGCGGTCTGTTTGATCGGTGCGCGGCATTGCCATTGTGGAAGAGGCAGAAGGTCGGGCACCATGGGCCGCTGTGACTGACGCGAGCGAGCCGGATGCTCGATTTCTTGAACGTTTGCTCGCGCGTGACGAACACGCGTTTAACGAACTTGTCACCGCTCACCAGGGGCGCGTACTTGCGCTCACCACGCGCTTGCTCGGCAATCCCGCCGAAGCCGAAGAGATCACACAGGAAGCGTTCATCCAAGTCTTCAAAGCCATCGACTCGTTTCGGGGCGATTCGAAACTGTCGACCTGGATTTTTCGCATCGCGGTGAATTTGTGCAAGAACCGTTACAAATACCTGCGCGTGCGCAAAGCGAGTGAGCAGCAGGAGCTCGATCCCGAGACTGATCAAAGTGCGCACGGTCGGGCGCCGATGGCGACGGTTCCGCGTCCCGACGAGGTGGCGTCGGGAAAACAGATCGAGCGAATCGTCCAACAAGCGATCGCCGAAATCGACGAAACGTTTCGGGAGTGCTTGATTCTGCGCGACGTCGAAGAGCTGAGCTACGAGGAAATCGGCGAAATAACCGGCCTCCCGCCCGGAACCGTCAAGAGTCGGATCTTTCGCGCGCGCGCGACGCTGCGGGAGCTTGTCGAGGCAGCGATGGGAGAGAAGCTGAAATGACCAACGACGTCGAACCCGAAGAGAAGCCCGAAGAGACGGAAGAGGACTCCGCCGCAATGCGCGCGTTGCTCAACCGGGCGCTCGCGTCACCGAAGCAAGACACACTTGTGCTCCCGGAAGTTCAACGCAAGCTGCGTCAGCGATCGCGCGGCAAGTTCTACGGCACCTCATGGAGCGCGTCGCCGCCAAGCAAGGTTGCGATCGCGATAGCCATCGTGATGCTGATCGCAGCGGCGGTGGTGGCGTGGCTAATGTCGCCGCGGGTCTAAAGCGCGCTCCACACAGGTCGTGCGCTAGGAAACGTGTGCGCGAGCCAAAATAGCTGTGATGTTGTCGGGGCCGCCGTGATCGTTGGCGTGATTGATCAAACGCAACACCGCCGCCTGCAAATCGGGGGCAGCGAGAACGACTTCCAGCATTTCGCGTTCCGGCACCGGACCTGAGAGCCCATCGGAGCAGAGAAGGAAAAGATCGTTGTGTCGAGCTTGTTCAAACCGTGTGTCGACCTTAACGGCGTCTTTCATTCCGAGCGCGCGCACGATGACGTTCTTGTGCGGAAACGCGGAGGCTTCGTCGGGCGTAAGGTTCTTCACGCGCACGTAGTCATTGAGGAGCGAGTGATCTTCGGTCAGCAGTTCGATCTGTCCGTCGCGAATGCGATAGAGGCGGCTGTCGCCAACGTGGGCGATATGAACCCCGTCGCGCACCCCAAGCATGCAAACGATCGTCGTGCCCATTCCCTTTTGTCGGGCCTCACGTTGCGCGCTGTCGAAGATGCGATGGTTGGCAAACTTGACGGCAGCAATCATCCGTTCTTCTTCGAGACGACGTATCCCGTCGAGCCTACAGGGCCAATTCGTGTCCGCATCCGTCCAGGGCGCTTTCCGGAAGTACTCACGCACACTGAACACCGCGAGGCGACTCGCGACTTCGCCAGCGGCGTGCCCGCCCATGCCGTCCGCTACGACGCAGAGTTGCGACTCGTCGACGACTGCAAACGCGTCTTCGTTATGGTTGCGTTTCGAGCCCACGTGGGTTTCGCCAACCGCTTGCAATCGCATCATTGCGTAGGCCCTACGAACAGCATGAAAGCGGATCGTCGCAAGTGGGGTCTTTGGCTGTCAATGCGCCACTGACGGAGCAGCCGTCGGAAATGCTCGAAAGGCATTTTTGATGGCATTTATGGCAGCTGTTTCCTCAACTTCGAGGACCTCTTTCTTCGCCGTAAGCGTGCCCAGGTCTTCTTCGGTGCGAATCAGACGGGTCGCAAGCGCCGCAGGAGCTGGGCCTTTGAATGCTGCAAGATGCTCACGCAGACGCGTCGCATCTGCCGTGACCTTGCCGATCGACGCCGCACATTCGGCATTGCGGCGCACCACTTCGATCCTTGCTTGCACACGCGTTGCAAGTTCGTTCACTGCGCGCGCGACCGCATCGTCATCAAAATTGACCTTTTTCCACTCCTCAAGAAGGTCCTCCGTAAGCGCGGCGACCTCCAGCCGGCGCACTTCCCCTTGGCGCACGTAGACGGTGCGTTCGGACTCACCCTTCGGCGGAACTTGAAATCCCATCTCGAGCGTACCGTCGCGGTAGTCGAGGCGATCGGCACCGGTCACCGCCGCGTTGCTTCCGATAATGATCGCAATCACCGCGTTGTGGGGAGCGACGTACTGACTCTTGAACGTGTGGGTCGTCGTATTCGTCACTTCGGCAATTTCGCGCAGGCGCGTGCCAAACTTGTCGTCTCGAACGATTCGCTTGATGACGCGCGTCCTGTTTACAAACTTGCTCGTGCGTGAGAGCGATCGATCATCGGCGAAAAAGAGCCACCGCTGATCGGCCGCACGCATGCGCGGCAACATGCTCTCTCCCGAAAAGCCGTTCTCCGAAAACGCGGCGATGGGTCCCTCCGGCCATTCGTACCCACTATCATTACGTATTACTAAACCAATGCGGGCTTCGGTCGCATCCCCCGAAAAGTAACTCGTTTGTTCGCTTTTCATGTCGGCACTCAAGAGGGGCACGGACGCCGAATGATGCGCTCCCAAATCGATGCGATCGAACACGGGATAGGTCGCGACGGCAACGCCTTGCTGCGCAGGTTGCACTGGAAAGGCAGCGAGATTGCCAATCGAAAGGTCGTCACGCGTCGCCGCGGCGTTCGTACTCGCCTGACCCGATCGAGCGGTGGCCGAACCGCTGCCACGACCCATCGTACCGTAGTGTCCAAGGCCAATGCTGTCCCCCAGGGCACCCCGTTCTCCCTCCGTTCCATGCGAGGTCAGGCCGCCTTGACCGTCCGACCACATGGCATCCGCCGATCGATTTCCGAGTTGAGGGACGGTGAACGCCGTCTCTGACGGAGTCTCAAGTTCGCGCGCGCGAAATCTTGGTGCTGCAAGTGGGTACACAAACGAGTCGGGACGGCCCGTCGCGAGTTCGACGCGAACGTCTTTCCACGCTTCGTCGCTCGCGTTGTGAACGAGAGCCCAACCCTGAAGGCGACCAAGACCCATGTTGCCGAGCACGAGCCGATAACTGGCGCGCCACAAAGGCGCCTCTGAAATGTAACCTATTGTGACGTCTTTTCCTTCGGCGAGAAGTTCAAGAGCCTGTGAGACCGACGCATTGTCCGCAGTGACCGACCCCAAGGCGGTACGCAGGCGGGCCGCGTGCACCGGATCGGAAGGGGTGATGGCCCGTATGTCAACAGACTTGACGGTTCTCAACGCGCCCTCATCGGTCATGAAGGCGAGCTCGAAACCTTGTGTTCCTTCTTTTTGCGCGGGAGTGCGCACGACGTCGACGACGCGGCACGAATACGTATGTTCGCGTGTTTCAAGCCGCACCTGAGCCCCGCGTAGGCTCTGTGCCAGGTCTGCCATCGTCACCGGCGTCTCTGCTTCCGGCAGGTGGGCCAAGGATCGCGCCAAGCCCGGGCTAATGCGACTCGAAAATGTAACTGCCCGCGTTCGTGCATTGTCCGAAATGACAACGAGCGACTTCAGCGCGTCATCGAGATGGGACATCGGCACGGGGAGCACCGTACGTCTTCCCGCTTCGAGCCTTCCTGAGCGCTGAAAATACGCAACGCCGGTTTCATAGAAACGTACCTGGCGCAGCGGGAGTGTTGGCGCCGGCGCGCCCGCGTTACCGCAGCCAACGAGCGAGAGAACGAGCGAGAGAACGAGCAGTGAGCCACAGGTCTTACGCATGCTTGCAACGACACCGCGCAGCACGGCTCGGTTCCGCACGAAGGCGAAGGGCTTCTATTTTCTCGCTAGCTGCTTCAATTTTGCGTCGTGGCTAGATCGATCGTGATGCGCCTTCGCAGATGCAGCTCGATGAGGCGACCGGCACGCAGGACGAGTGCGCGCGATCCCGTTGCGTGCGTGAGCGCCGGCCGCTCGTCGATCGCAAGCAAGAGGTCGCCGCTCTGAATTCCCGCAGACGATCGTGCCAAAGGTCGCGTGTGACTGACCCGCACCGCAGCGATCGTATCGCTCTCAACGCGCTGCCCGAATACGGAAACAATCTCGTTCTCGAGGGGAAGAGAAGGAACCGGCCGCTCATTCACCCGGCCATGAAGACGCACGTACTTGCCGCCGCGAAACGCGAGAAGGCCTGCCTTACCGTCAGCGTCCTTGACGATTGCCTCGAGCCGCTTGGGATCGGTCACTATCTCGGCGCGCGCCGCGAAGATCACGTCATCCACGCGCACGCCATACGGCGTTAGCCATTCGGGAATTGCCGTAACGCGAAGCCCGCGGATTGGAAGCGTCTTTCCCGCGCGCTCAAGCCTCATGGGAGCGCCGGGGAGCGGCGGCAGCGGCGTTGTCGTAGGCTTCAACGCTTGACGAATCTCGTCGACGCCGAGCCCCACGACCCATGGCGCGCACGATTCGTCCATCGTAGCGGCACACACCGTGATCACCATTCCAGCGACGTCACCCGACGCATCAAGTAGGGGCGCACCCGGCGCGAGGGTGTCGCTACCCGTCTCGAGATCGAGCGCGGCGATGTTCTTCGTGTCCACTGAGGCGTTGGCCGACACGGCTGCACGCAAACTCACGTTGACAAGTTCACGCTTCCCGCGAGCGAGTGTGCGAAACATGGACGGGGTCTTCGAGCTTGGTCGCAATCCAACGGGCAACTTGATCTTTGGCTCGAGCAACACAAGATCGCGTGAGACGTCAGTCAAGACGATGGACGATTCAGTAAGTTGACCAGTGATGTACCTCACTTGGATCACTTTTCGACCACCAAGGCTCGAAAGCGACGTAAGCACGCGCCTGTCGCTCTCAAGCACGAAGCCGGCACCAAGAACGTCAGCCCCCGATTCGACGCGCACAATCGAAGAAACCGCGGGCAACGTCGCCGCTGCGTTCGCACCTTCTGAGGTCGCCCCAAGAGAGAGTGCTCCGAGCACCGAGAGGACAAAGGGGGCCCGCATTCCTCAAGTATGACGCGGAATCGGCCGAAGCGTGACTTACGACTGCGTCACGTTTGGCTGTCGCCTCAGCCGCAAAGCAGTGTAAAAGTCGGTGGTCATGGGCGCACCTTCACACGACTCACACGACGCCGAAGCCGAGCCACAATCGCCCATGTGGCTTCCTGCGTTGGGCGCAGTGCTGTTCATCGGTGCAGCGATCTGGATGTTCGGAACGGGCAAGCCAGTCGACGAGGCCCAAAAACCCCAGGCGCAGGAAAAGGCGCAGGAGCGGCCCTCACCTCCAGAAGCGAGGCGGGTCCCGCCCCCGGTTGCAACTGACTCGGGCGGACGCAGGCCAGATCCGAAGCAAATGGAAGAGCGGATTCGCGCGATGCAGGAGCAGTTTAGGAATCGCGCGCCCCAACCACCACCACCTCCACATTAATCAAAATCAAGTCGTCACATGCGTTGCGCTTGGAATAACCAAATCGGGGCGCTTGCGCCGGCGAGGTGCGGTTGAAAAAACGGGACTTCCTTTGCCTCGGGGCTCTCACTCCGGCTGAAGCTGCCGACGTGTTCGTCCTCGCGCGTGCGATGAAGCACGAACCCAAGGGGGCGCGGCTTGGCGCGCTTGCCGGTCGCTCGATCGCCATCGTGCTCGAGAAGGCCAGCACGCGAACCCGCGTGTCGTTCGAAGTCGGCGCGGCGCAGCTTGGCGCCCATCCCGTCGTCATTCCAATGCAAGGGTCGCAACTCATGCGTGGGGAGCCCGTTCAAGACACGGCGCGCGTGCTCGCGGGCTACAGCGACATGATCATCTACCGCACAAGTGAGCGTTCGCGCCTCGAGGAGATGGCGACGGCGAATGTGCCGGTCGTCAATGCACTTTCCGATGATGGGCATCCCGTGCAAGTGCTGTGCGACATCTTCACGATCGAGGAGGCGCTTCGTGCGCCCATTC
>JAHFDY010000217.1 GCA_023248735.1 Myxococcales bacterium | reverse complement strand
ATATGCCGAACTCGATGCTGCGATCGGATCAATCGCAAGTGAGTTTGGTGGGTTGCACATTTTGATCAACAGCGCCGCAGGTAACTTTCTCGCTCCCGCGGCAGCACTCAGTGCGAACGGGTTTCGAAGCGTCATCGACATCGACCTTTGCGGAACGTTTAACGCTTGCCGCGCTTCGTTTGCGCACCTGTCGAAGCAAGGCGGCAGCATTGTCAGCATCACCGCGAATCAGGCGACCGTCCCAACGCCACTGCAATGCCACGCAGGCGCAGCAAAAGCGGGCATTGAGAAGCTCACCCGCGATCTCGCCCTTGAGTGGGCGAGCTCGAACATTCGCGTGAACGCGGTTGCACCCGGCCCCATTGAGGGTACCGAGGGTATGTCGCGCCTCGCACCTGGCGGCGCCGAAGACATGTTGAAGAAGCGAGTCCCGCTTCATCGCTACGGCAACATCGATGAGATCGCGAGTGCCGTTTTGTACATCGTTTCGCCTGCCGGTTCGTTCATTACGGGCAGCTCGCTTCTCATCGATGGCGGTACCGCGCTCATCGGCCCTGGCCCCTTTCTCGACATGATGCGCGGAAACGCGTAGCGCAATGCGCGGCATATGGTTCTGGGCAATCCTTGTTGCGTTCTTAGCAGCGAGCTCCGTTGCTTCGGCCCGATCGCTTGCGCAGGTTAAGAAGCAGGGCACGCTCACGTGGGGCGGAGATTTGCAGGGCGGCGAACCCTACGTCTTCGAAGATCCCAAAAACCGCAAGCACCTCATCGGCTTCGAAGTCGAGATCGCAGACGAGCTCGGCAAGCGCCTCGGCGTCGTCGCAAAGTTCTCGCAGCACGACTGGTCGATGCTCGTGCCGTCGCTCGAGCGGGGCGACTTCGACGTCATTCTGAATGGTCTCGAAGACACAGGCGAGCGCCGCGCGCGCATTGCGCTGAGCGCGCCCTATTTTGTCTACGGCCTTACGATCGCTATTCGTAACGGTGACAGTTACCGTTCGCTCGAAGCTCTGAAGGGTCACAAAATCGGCACGATGAATCAAACTGTGGCGCACTCGCTCCTCAAGGCGATGCCGCTCGAGGTCGTGCTCTACGAGGGCCAGCAAGAGCCGTATGCCGATCTTGTTGCCGGTCGCACCGATGCCGTGCTCCTCGATCACGTCATTGCCCAACGCTACGGCTGTAACGTCAAGGGTCTTACCTGTCTCGCGGACGACGTGACGCGTGGATACTACGTGATGGGTACCCGTAAATCCGACGACACGCTGAGCGCTGCCCTCAATGAGGCGCTGAAGGCCATGCAAGCCGACGGCTCGTTCCGCGCGATCCTCGAACGCTGGCAGCTCTGGGACAAACGCCAAGACGCACTCACCCCCGCCGCCGCCGCATCCGGCGCTGCCGCTCCCGCCAAAGTTCCCGCTCCCACAGCATTCGACCTCCGAATTCCCGACGACCACCACTTCGGCGCCGAGCAGTTCCTCATGTTCGTCAAAGGCGCTGGTGTCACCCTCGCTCTCTCTGTCCTCGCCTTCGCGATCGCCTCTCCCCTCGGGATGATCCTCGCGCTAGCGCGACTCTACACCGGCAAGATAGGTAAGTTCGTTGCCGGTTCCTACATCGAGATTTTCCGTGGCACGCCGGTGATCTTGCAGCTGTACGTGCTCTATTTCGGCCTCGCACCGATCGTAAAGCTCGACGCCTTCGTCGCCGCAGTCCTGGGACTCGGTCTGAACTACGCGGCGTACGAGGCGGAAGTCCACCGTGGCGCGCTTCTGTCAATTCCCTCTGGCCAAAGCGAAGCGGCGGCGGCACTTGGATTGTCAAGATGGCAGACGATTCGCTACGTTCTGATGCCTCAGTCCCTTCGGACGGCGCTGCCGGCGGTGACCAACGATTTCGTCGCGCTCCTAAAAGACTCGTCCCTCGTGAGTGTCATTACGGTCGTTGAGCTCACAAAGCGTATGACGATTGCAGCGGTTGAAGTGCGTGACTGGCTGATGCCCGGACTTGCGTGCGCCGTTCTTTACTTTTGTCTCAGTTACCCGATTGCGGCCTTTGCGCGTTATTTGGAAAGGAGGCTCGAACATGATCCGGCTCGATCAAGTGGTAAAGGCCTTTGACGGTCGCAAAGTTCTCGACGGCATTTCGGCTGAGCTCGAGCAGGGCAGGATCGCTTGCCTGATTGGGCCATCGGGTTGCGGCAAGACGACGTTGCTTCGATGCATGAATGGCCTTGCGAAGCTAGACGAAGGCGCAATTCGTATCTCGGGGTGCGAGATTTCGGCCCAGAGCAACCGCGCCGAGCTCTCCCGCGTTCGGCAGGAGGTTGGTTTTGTGTTTCAGGACTTCCAGCTCTTCCCGCACATGACGGCACTCGAGAACATTGTTCTCGCGCCGGTACAAGTGCGAGGGCAGGCGCGCGCGATCGCGGAGAAACGAGGTCTCGAGTGGCTCGAATTGGTGGGGTTGGGCGGACGTGGTGATGCACGCCCCGCCGAGCTCTCAGGGGGCCAGAAGCAACGGGTGGCCATCGCGCGCGCACTCGCGCTCGACGTGAAAGTTCTTCTTCTCGACGAACCGACAAGCGCGCTCGACCCCTCGATGCGCCAAGAGGTGCGCAACGTGCTCCGGGACGTTGCGAAGGGCGGCCTTACGATGTTGTGCGTCACTCATGACATGCCGCTCGTGACGACGTTGGCTGACGAAATATGGGTCCTCGACGCCGGGAAAATTGTTGAGCGAGGCGACGCGAAAACCGTGCTCAGCGCGCCGCAATCGCCGGTTGCGCGTCGGTACTTGAGCTCAAAGCTGACAGGCCAAAGCCCACCAGAAGAAGCCACGTCGCTTCCGCAAGAGCCAAGTGCGTGAGTTGAAGCCAAATGGGTGCCAGGGAAACTAAGTTGACGATACCGAGCGCGAGCTGAGCGGCTGTCGCGGCCTGCGCCCACGTTGCAAATTGTCTAGTTTCCTGACGACCTATGATGCGTGCGACCACATTGATACATGTCACGATGAGGGCACTTCCCAGTACTGCGACGAACGGGTGGAGTGGCCGAAGTTTGAGAATAAGAGATGCCGCGGGTGACATCTCCTGCGCCATGCCGGCGCTAAGCGACGCAGCAGGATAGAGCGTGTCGCCAAGCGCGGCGATCGCGCCCGTCGTGCCGATCGCCACGAACGCAAGTGCGACGGCGCCCAACGTGAGGGAGACCCTCGAATCGTGCCGGGGCGCGGGGCGATCAAAGAGCGCCCAAGTCGTCGCTGCGATCGCCGCCAACAAGAGGAGCGTGTTGGTTAGATGCAGCGACATCGACAGAACGCGTTTCATCGAGGCGTCATTCGCGACCAGTTCGAACAACACGAGCGCGCGGCCGATGAGCGACTCCGTTACGAGGAGAGCGACACTCGCCGCGACGGCTTTGCGCACAAAGGCGCCTCGAGCGCTCACGCGATAAACACCGACCGCGAGCACGAGGACAGCAATTCCGAGCACGCCGGTTTGGGCGCGGTGTGCAAATTCGATGATCGTCTTGATGCTCGGGTGAATGGGAATCACCTCGCCGTTGCACTTTGGCCAATGCTTGCCACAGCCCGCTCCTGCACCCGAGGCGCGAACGTATGCGCCCCACACGATGACAACGAGCGTGAGCGCGAGCGAGGCGGCGCTCAGTCTTGCGAGGCGTGGATTCAAAGGCTTCGCGCTCATGGAAATTGCAAGTGCCGGTTTGTAGGCCATTTGTCGGCTCGCCGATATTAATACGCATTTGGTTACATTGTTCCAAGAGCCGGCATGACCGGATCGCTCAATAGTGTCGAAAGTCGGAGCGCGTTTTGGCCGTGCTTTTGGCTCACGATCGCGCTGGTTACGACCAAGGTATTTTACATACCGTTGCTCGGCGACATGCCAGAGACGATTTCCGAAGGCCTACGCTTCGTATTGACGCTCTCTGCGTCCGACGTTGCTTATTGCCTCGCGAGTGGCTTCGTCGCGCAGGTAATAATCCTCGTTGTTGGGCGGCGCGCACGCACGCAGCTCTGGCTCGCTTACGTCGTGTTCTGCACGCTGTCGGTTGTGGTCGCGATCGCAAGTTTGCGCCTGGCGCAGGTGCTGCGCATGGTGCCGACTTACTCGCTCATTTACTTAGCGGGCGATCTGAAAAACATGCAGTCGTCGATCTCTCACACGGTACCCGTCAAGGTGCTTGCCGGGTTGATGGGCGCTCCTCTTTTGTATCTCGTCGTAGTCTTCCAAACTGCGCGCATCAGGCTTGTGTGCAAACCCATGGTGGCCAGAGCGGCCCTGGTTGGAACCGTTCTTGTCGTTGGGTTTTGGTACGGCTGGGCGAGAAGGCAGGTGAGCGGCGACTGGGGAAGGCAAGAAGACGCGCGTGCGCTCGCGGACAATCCGCACTCCACATTTGTGATGTCCATCGTTGATGCCATGTTGCACGGCACCATCAAGCTCCACGAGCCCTACCCGGACGAATTCGTGGATGACTTCAAGATCGCTAGCGCACGCGCCACACCGGCGCACGCGACCAAGGATCTGAAGCGCGGCCCGCGCAACGTGATCGTCGTCGTCGCAGAGTCGACCGCGACCTACTACCTGAGCCTCTATGGAAGCCCGTTTGCGACGTGGCCACGCATGCAACGCGAAGCGAACAATGCGGTCGTTTTTAACAATTTCTATTCGCATCTGACGAATACGGCGAACTCTCTCGTTGCGCTCTCGCTCTCGATTTATCCGCCGATGAGTTGGCGTGAGTTCACCGTCGAGCAACCGGACGTTCCCGGTACGACGGTTGCGCAGGTGCTCAAGGGCAAGGGGTATCGAACCGCGTTTGTCTTGGGAGGCAACAGTGACTTTGCGAACCAGTCCGGATTCCTTAAGAACCGAGGATACGACCGCGTCGAGGACATGCGAAACATCGCGGGTAAACAGACTTCGTCGTGGGGCGTCGACGACAAGGCCACCATCGATCACGTTCTCAAGTTTGTTGACGAATCACGCGAGAAGCCTTTTTTTGCGCTCGCTTGGACGCAAGCGACGCACCATCCGTACGATCCAAGTGCCGATTGGGAGCGAGCGGACTACTTGCGCGGCGACAAAGGCTGGGGCGAGATGGGTTGGGAGCTCGAGCGCTACTTGAATGCGCAGCACGAACTCGACAAGGCCCTCGGCAATCTTCTCGACGGCTTGCGCACGCGTGGTCTCGCCGACGACACGCTTGTGATCATCACAGGTGATCACGGCCAAGCGTTCGGACGGCTGCACCGAACGTACTACCACAGCGGTCGCGTCTATCAGGAGGACGTCAACGTGCCTCTCATTGTTTGGAATCCGCAGCTATTCCAGAATGCGCCTCGGTCAGATGTCATCGGCGCTCATGTTGATTTGTCCCCAACGGTCCTCGATTTGCTTGGCTACGATCCACCAGGCTCGTTTCAAGGACGCAGTATGTTCGCGGTCGATCGACCGCCTCGCGCGTATTTCTATGGCGCGATGGACAGCTACTTGCTCGGCGTTCGTGAGAACCAGTGGAAGTACGTCTTTAACGCGACGCGCGGCGGCGACGAGCTCTACGATCTCTTCGCCGATCCAACCGAACAAAAGAACCTCGCAAGAGCGAACGAAGCCGAATGCAAGCGATTCCGACAGCGGTTGAGTGCGTGGGTCGACTACCAGAAGGGGGTTGTTCCCGCACTCGCCCGTTAGATAGTGGTCAATATAATTGACATATGGGCGCCCGAGGGTCTTGTCGAATTGCTCGCGGCGCTATCTACTCTGGTCATGAGCGTCTTATCGATCCGACTTGGTTCTGTAGTCCTCGCGTGTGGGTTGGTTGCGTGTAGCGAGACGCCGGCTGGTGATGGGGGGCGCGATGGCGCTGTCGGTGATGCAGCGGCGAGCGACGCGAATGGCCCTGACGCGGGTGCGACCTCTGGCGACGCGGGTGGCTTCGGTGACCACGCTTTCTGGTTTGCGTTTCACTCGTGCAACTCCGCCGCGACCAATTGCGGAGATCCGCAGAATCACCGTGTGTACCTCTCAACGACGAACGACTTTTCGACCTTCAGGTTGCTACCGAATTGGGGTGCGAAAGGTTCCGTTCCAGACGTCATTCGTCGCGGTAACACGGTGTACGTCTACATACCCGGCCAAGTGATTCGCCTTCGTTCGGGAGCAGGTGCGCCCGAAGCGGCCGCGAACGTCAACGTTATTGACCTATCGCTGGGATGGGTTGACCCGAGCCTCACCGTTGACGCAAACGGACGCCTCGTTCTGTTCTTCATGAAAGGGGGTGGCCCTGGTTCCGGCGATCCGGCCAAGTGCCCGGAGGGCCAGACGTCCTGCACGAAGCAGTTCGAGTCCGCTACCGAAGTCGAGGGATCCGACG
>JAHFDY010000216.1 GCA_023248735.1 Myxococcales bacterium | reverse complement strand
AGAAGCTGTCGACGCGCTCTTCGACAACGGTCGCCGAGGCAAGACGATCACCGGAGCGAACAAGCGTCCCCTCAAGTCGCTGAGCGACATGCTCAAGGGCAAGCAAGGCCGTTTCCGCCAGAATCTGCTGGGTAAGCGCGTTGACTACTCGGGCCGTTCGGTCATCGTCGTCGGCCCGACGCTCAAGCTTCATCAATGCGGCTTGCCGAAGGCCATGGCCCTCGAGCTCTTCAAGCCGTTCATCTACAACAAGCTTGAAGAACGCGGCTACGCCAACACCATCAAGACCGCAAAGAAGATGGTCGAGAAAGAGCGTCCCGAAGTTTGGGACATCTTGGACGAGGTCATCAGCGAGCACCCGGTATTGTTGAACCGCGCGCCTACGCTTCACCGCCTCGGCATTCAGGCGTTCGAACCCGTTCTCATCGAAGGCAAGGCAATCCAGCTTCACCCGCTCGTTTGCGCCGCTTTCAATGCCGATTTTGACGGCGATCAGATGGCGGTCCACGTTCCACTTTCGGTCGAAGCCCAAATGGAAGCGCGCGTGCTCATGATGAGCACGAACAACATTCTGTCGCCCGCGAGCGGCCGTCCGATCATCAACCCTTCGCAAGACATCGTCCTCGGTCTCTACTATGCGACGCGCGAGCGAAAATTCGCCAAGGGCTGCTATCGCGACGAGGCCTTCAAGATCGACAAGAAAGGTAACCCGGAAGGTTACTTGCGCGGCGTGTATGCGTCTGTCGACGAAGTGCGCATGGCTTTCGACCACAACGAAGTCACGATTCACTCAGGCATCCGCGTTCGCGTTACCGACCCGGAGACGGGTTTGCGAACTGTCGCGACCACCACAGTGGGTCGTTGCTTGATCGCCGAGGCTCTGCCGGACGGGATCCCGTTTGAACTCGTCAACAAGACGCTCGACAAGAAGGCTCTCTCAGCCCTCATCGACGCTTGCTATCGCAAGCATCGCAACAAGGCCACCGTTCTGCTTGCCGACAAGTTGCGTTCACTCGGCTTCGATCACGCCACCAAAGCAGGTGTTTCCTTCTGCATGGATCACATGGTGATTCCAGATGCGAAGAAGACGCTCCTCGCGGAAGCGCAAGAAGAGGTTCAGCGCGTCGTCGATCAGTATCAAGAAGGACTGATTACGGACGGCGAGCGCTACAACAAGATCGTCGACATCTGGGCTGGCGTTGCCGACAAGGTCACGCAAGAAATGATGCTCGTCATCGGCAAAGAGAAGGTCGTCGATCACGAGACCGGTGTTGAGTTGCTCGAGCCGAGCTTCAACCCTGTCTACATTATGGCCGACTCCGGTGCTCGAGGCTCGACGCAGCAAATTCGTCAGCTTGCCGCAATGCGCGGTCTGATGGCGAAGCCGTCAGGCGAGATCATCGAAAACCCGATCACCGCGAACTTCCGCGAAGGTCTTACGGTGCTCGAGTACTTCATCTCAACCCACGGCGCTCGTAAGGGTCTCGCGGACACGGCGCTCAAGACCGCAAACTCCGGGTACCTCACTCGCCGCTTGGTCGACGTTGCGCAAGACAGCATCATCAGTGAGTTCGATTGCGGAACGCTCGATGGCATCCGCGTCACGAAACTCGAAGACGCTGGCGAAGTCATCCAGCCGCTCGGCGATCGCATTCTCGGCCGCGTTCTTCTCGAAGACGTCGTCGACCCACTTACTGGCGAAGTTCTCGTCGCTGCCAACACCGAACTCGACGAGCACCTCGTGCACACGATCGAAGAGGCTGGCATCGAAGAGGTCGTCATCCGGTCCGTGCTCACGTGCCAAACCCGCCGCGGTGTTTGCGCCAAGTGCTACGGCCGCGACCTCGCTCGCGGTTACAATGTCAACATCGGTGAAGCCGTCGGCATCATCGCAAGTCAGTCAATCGGCGAACCTGGCACGCAGCTCACGATGCGTACGTTCCACATTGGTGGTGCAGCTGCTCGCGGCAAGATCGAGCAAAGCAGCCTCGAGGCGCGCAACGAAGGCTTCGTCAAGATTCGAAACGCGAACTTGGCGATCCGAAAAGACGGCACAACGAGCGTCATGAATCGCCACGGTGAGCTTGTCATCGTCGACGAGAGTGGTCGCGAGCGTGAACACCATCGCCTCGTCTACGGCGCGCAGTTGCGTGTCAAAGAGGGCGAGAAGGTAAAGCCCGCACAACTCATGGCAGAGTGGGACGCGTTTGCGATGCCTATTCTCAGCGAAGTCGCCGGCATCGTGCAGTTCGGTGACATCGTCGAAGGCGTAACGATGTCTGAGAAGCTCGACGAGGTCACTGGCCTCTCGCGCAAGGTTGTCGTCGAGTCGCGCTCCGGCGATCTTCGTCCCCGCATTTCCCTCCTCGATCCGAGCACAAAGGAGCAACTCAAGCTCCCGAACTCGACGCTCGACGCACGTTATCTGCTGCCAGTCGGCGCCAACATCGTCGTCCAAGACGGCGACTTGATTGCCGCTGGCGACGTTCTCACGAAGATTCCTCGTGAGACCACGAAGACACAGGACATCACCGGCGGTCTCCCTCGCGTTGCTGAGCTTTTCGAGGCGCGCAAGCCAAAGGACCACGCGATCATCGCCGAAATCGACGGTGAAGTTTCGTTCGGCAAAGACACCAAGGGCAAACGCAAGGTGATCATCACCCCGTTCAGCCACGACGGTGAACTCGTCGCCGATCAATCGCGCGAATATCTCATCGCTAAGGGCAAGCACATCCAAGTGCAGCCTGGCGATCGTGTTCGCTCAGGCGAACCGCTCATGGACGGTCCGGCCAATCCGCACGACATCCTTCGCGTCAAGGGGGAGAAAGAACTTGCCGCGTATCTCGTCAATGAGATTCAGCAAGTTTACCGTCTGCAGGGCGTCGTGATTAACGACAAGCACATCGAAGTCATCGTTCGTCAAATGCTGCGCCGCGTGCGCATCAAGGACGTCGGCGATTCGAACTTCCTCGTCGACGAGCAGGTCGAGAAGCACATCTTCGAACGCGAGAACGAGCGCGTGCTCGAAAAGGGCGGCCGTCCAGCAGTGGCCGAACCGCTCCTTCTCGGCATTACGAAAGCGTCGCTTTCGACAGAGTCGTTCATCTCGGCTTCGTCGTTTCAGGAGACCACCAAGGTGCTCACCGAAGCCGCAGTTGCGGGCAAGGTCGACTTCCTCCGCGGGCTCAAAGAG
The DNA here is from genome assembly GCA_023248735.1 of Myxococcales bacterium. Taxonomy (GTDB): domain Bacteria; phylum Myxococcota_A; class Polyangia; order Polyangiales; family Polyangiaceae; genus JAHFDX01. The sequence continues at coordinate 3,288 of JAHFDY010000216.1, read as the reverse complement.
AACGTCATCATGGGCCGCCTCATCCCGGCCGGCACGGGTCTTGGCGCGTACAAGAACCTGCGTCTGGTCGTCGACGGCGACGAGAACGTTCGGCTAGCGCCACCAGCGCCTCCGCCGGATTTGTACTCAGCGGTCAACGAAGAGTAACGAACTCGTTACGCGTGCAGCGGCGTTCTCGGAAGGGGGCGCCGTTTTGCTTTTGTGGTCCCCTCTTTAGCGAGACACCGCGAACACACGCGTGACGTAGCCATTGAACTCAACGAGATCGTCCGGCGGCAACTCGGTGTGAATTTGCGTCGCGCCCAACGGCGCAAACACCTCTTCGTAGTTGCGCACCCAGTTGCGATCGGATCCCAGTGATTCATTCTCGATCGTGACGATGCGGTGTCCAGCCACGCGAACAATGTTCTCCCAAAGCGAGGAAGGGGCGTCGGGGTGGATGTGCATGAGCACCGCCATTGAGAAAACGACGTCGTACCGTCCGTCGCTGATCTCGCCGATTCGCACCGCTGCGTCACCTTCGTAGAGGGTGCTGCCCGCAATACTCGGATAGGTGCTCTTGAGAAGGTGCAGTGCGTGGGCGCTTATCTCAAGACCTGCGACCTCCATCCCGAGGTGTTCGTGAAGGTAGTTGAGGTTGCGACCAATGTTGCAGCCCACCTCAAGCGCGGAAGTTACGCTCGAACAGTGAGTGCGAATCAGGTTCGCGAGGTAGACGGATCGGCTGAGTGTGGCGGTGGATGCGTAGTCCTCGGCACGATTGAGGTCGTCGTCGGGCTTGGCCCAGTATTCCAAGATGTCATCGTGCTTGCATTGGTAGAGCCGCATCGAAAGGAGCTGCGCGTGGATGTTCGTCGCCAAGTTGAGCGCTGCCTGTGGCGCCAATGGTTCAGACTCAATGAGGACGTAAACGGGAATGCCACCGATGTGTACTCGCCAGCCAGGGGGACTGCCCTTGACGGCCTTTCCAAGGAAGCCACCATTGGGCGACAGTTCGAAATACAGCCGCTGGTCTTCGGTCAGTGACGCGAGCACGTCTCTGAGCTGCGCCGAAGGCTCGAACGGGTAGACAATATCGTTATGAATCCCGTTGGCCTCGAAGCGGTAAAATTCGGCCAAGATCGCATTCGCCATGTGTGATGCAAGGTTATGCCCGTCTGGCGCCGCGAACAATAGTGGAGCAAAGTTGGCGTGGCCTCCTTGATGTCCGTGTGGTCGCCCCCGGCGCGTTCACTTGCAGAACTCGGCACAGTTATCGACGATGCACGCCTCGTTAGCCTGTGCGGCAACTTTGCACGTTGCCTCTTGTGCGTAGCAACTATCGAGGCATGCGCATTCATTGTTGCATGCGAGAGAGCACCGTGTGGCCTCCTCACCGCAGTCGCGCGAGAGATTGCCCAAGGTCGCAAAGCACGCGGCGAGGCGAGGGTGCGTGTAGCAGTGACAGTCAGGCATTTTGACGGCTGTCACGCAGCCCGCGCAGGCGTCGGACACGGGCCACTTCGTGCGGGAGTCGCAGAGCGTCCTGAAACTCTCCTTGTTCCCGGCGCTGCACGCACCGAGCATGAAGACGACAAGCGCGGTCCATCGCATGGCGTCACCTTAGCGCTAACCCGCGACTCGGGTGTAGTCGGGCTAAAGAAGCGCGTTCGCGCGGATCGTGCGCTGCGGGAGTCGGTGCGCGGCGCCGATCGCCACCACAAGCAGAAGCGAGGCACTCGCCAAGAACGTTCGGAAGTAGAGTGGTGCTTGGGCCTGAAGCGAGAGCAATGCACAGAGGCCGGCGGCAAGGGTGTACGCCGTTCCGCGCAGGCGGTTGCCCATCTTCGTGAGCCAAGGCATCGGCAGCGCCGTGCCCCAAGCGAGCGCCGCACTCTTCGCTAAGAATGTCACAATGCCGGCTACAAGAAGACCCGTGCTCGGGTGATGCGCCGAACTGCCGAAGGGGCTTAGCCACCCGCCGAAGAACGTGAGCACAATCACTCCCGCGAGTTGCACACGCACGGGTGGTGACACCTTGGCTCGGGCAAGAGCGAAGCATGCGCACGCTGCCAGTCCGAGCATCCCAGGGCCGCGGAATGCAAACCAGTCGACCGGCAAAGGAGCCTGTGTCCGAACGAGCTCTTCGAGACGCCATGCGCCGGTCGTAACACTCGTCGCAAGCAACGCGATGCCGAGGGGCACGAGTGACAGGAAGGTATCGGCGAATGTGCGAATTCGCGAATGCGAGGCAGATCCATTCGCGACAGTTAGGGCTAGCAGCCAGCCGAATACACTGGTCACGTCTGCGTCGAGACCCCATGCATTGTCAAGCAGTGGAACAATTGCAAGCGCGCTTCCACTGAGCGCAAGGAGGGGCTTGTCAATCGGCCGGAGCCTCGCCTCTCCGCGCACGGCTCTGCGTGAGGCGTTGAAGGTTACAAATGCAAGCGTCGCTAGTAGCAACGCGGCCAAAAACGCCAACGCGGCGCCGTGTTTTCGAAAAGGGAGTGGCTCGAATTCACGCGTCGGGAGCTCGCGCTCTAATTCGTAACTTCCTCTGCGAACAATAAGCCGAGCCTGCTCGCCCGTCGGAGCGACATCGGAAACACTTGCGGTGCGCACTCCGTCGACGGCAACAATGACGTCGCCTCGGTTGAGAATGCGCGCGGCGGGACTTCCGTCTCGGATCGACTTGACCTCGATCCCGCCCGATCCCATTGCAGTCGGTTCTCCCTCGATGCCCCAATAGGTGAGCAGGGCGCGTGCGCGCTCAATGCGATCACGTGCGCGTGCTGCTGACCGTGCGAGGGGCTGGATATCGAGCGTAACGTTTCCGAGGGCCGCCGAAATCGGAGGGCTCCCGGTAGCAAGCGGCGAGAAAGAAGCCACGACCGATCCGCGAAAGGTAGCGTGCACCGATTCAGGTCCAACGCCACAAAAGCGCTCGGCAAGGCGATCACTCATTGGAACGTTAAGGTGATGACTTTCCGGAGCGACTCCTTCGGCGTCGACCTCAACGTTCGACTCGGATTGCGTACCGGGGCGGTAAATGGTGCCTACAAAGCGAACGTGTGCACTGTGGCCAGCTGGAAACCCACCGCCCGTGAGCGTGAGTTGCGACCCGGTCTCGACTTCAAGTGGCGCGACGCTATCAAGCTCGATGAGCTGTGGCGCTTGAACCGACTCACACCCGAGAACGAACAACGAAAATGCTGCCAACCGGCGAAAGGACATCTCATCGTCGTTGTAGCCGGCTGTCCCACTCGTCGCGAGTTTGCGGCAGCTTCAGTAAGCAACCGCTGTCTC
>JAHFDY010000049.1 GCA_023248735.1 Myxococcales bacterium | reverse complement strand
AGTCGTACCCTTGATGACGAGTGATGATCTTGCGCCCTACGTCGAGCGCCTGATGTCGGGGGAACGTGGACTCCTCACCATCGAGCCACCGCTCTACTACACGCGCACGTCAGGCTCGGGCGGCAAGCATAAGCACATTCCGATCACCAATAGTTACAAAAAGGACTTTCAGAAGACCGTGCACACCGCACTCGGTCACCTCTATCTGAAATTCCCGAAGGCCTTCACCGGTCGTGCGCTCTACTTCGTTGGGACACGCCGCTACGAGGTTGCGGGTGACCTTCTCGATATTGGTAGCATGAGCGGTTACAATTTTACCGAATTGCCAGCGCTCCTTCGCTCGATCTACGCGTGGCCTTACGAGCTCTTTGAAGTCGCGGACATCACCACGCGCAGCTACCTTGCGCTTTACATAGGCATGGTCTCCGACACGTCGCTTGTCGCAGGCATTTTCCCGGCGCCGCTTGTGTATCTACTGCGTGAACTCGAGGCGCGCGCGCCCGAGCTTGCGATTGATCTTCGCGACGGAACCTTGCGTTTCGCAGGAACGCTCACCGAACAGCAGCGCGCTTTTTTCTCGCGCTACGCAACTCCGCGGCCAGACATTGCCAAGAGGCTCTCCGCGGCCATAGGGCGACCACCTCATGAGCTAACCCGCGCCGCGTTTCCGATGCTCAATCTTGTTTACTGTTGGAAGACCGCGAGCGCGGAACTCTACATTCCCGAGCTCGCGCGACGTGTGGGCCCGGACGTTCCGATTCGCGATGCCATCTACGCCGCGTCGGAAGCATGGTGCTCGATCCCGCTCGGTGACGACGTGCAGGGCGGTGCGCTGGCGATTGAATCGGCGTTCTACGAGTTCATTCCGGAAGCTGCGTTCGAGGCCGGCTCGCGCACGCCGCTTACGGTGGGCGAATTGGAACACGGCGAGCGCTATTTTATCGTGGTCACGACCACCTCGGGGCTTTATCGCTACCTGCTCGGCGACGTTGTTGAGGTTTGCGGGCGATACCGCGCAACGCCGATGATTCGGTTTGTGCGACGTCGGGGTGGGGTCGTCAATTTGGTTGGCGAAAATGTCGACGAGGATCATGTCGTCGTCAGCATTCGCGGCGCCGCTGCACGTCTGGGCATAGAGCCCACGTGGTTTGCGTGGGCGCCGGTTACGACCGAGACGCCTCCGCGGTATCGCATGTGGCTTGAGACAAGCGATGCGTTGGGGCCAGAGAAACTACGTGCAATGGCCGAAGCCGTGGAGCGTGAGGTCGATCAAGTTGCGATGGATTACGGCCGTGTGCGAAGAGCCAAGTTGCTCGCACCACTTGAACTTGTGAGCGTTTCAGCCGGAACCTACGAACGTGCACGTCGCATGCGCCTCGCCGACGGTAGTGCGGAGGCGCAGCTGAAGGTCAACGTGCTTTACCCTTCGGTTGCCGCGGTGGAAGCGTTTCTAAACGTCTGACGGTGCTCACCGCATGATGATGACGTTGGGACGCGTCGCTTCGTTGTCGTAAACGCGACCGTCCGAAAGATGCACTTCGCGCCTGGCTCGTGCGGCAAAAGCCGGTTCGTGGGTCACCATCACGAGCGTCATGCCATCAGCCACGAGCTGCTCGAAAATGCGAATCGTCGCTTCTGCCGAGCGTGAGTCCAGATTGCCCGTTGGTTCATCGGCGAACACGATGTTCGGCTTTCCCGCAATCGCACGCGCAATGGACACCCGTTGCTGCTGGCCACCCGACAACTGGTGAGGGCGACGGCCGTGAAGTTCCGCGATCCCAAGCGATTCCAGCGCGTCTTTCGCTCGTCGATCCGCCACGTTTTGCGGAAGGCCACGATGCCGAAGCGGAATCGTGATGTTCTCGAGCGACGTAAACTCAGGGAGTAAGAAGTGGAACTGGAACACGAAGCCAAACCGCTCACGGCGAAGCGCGGCCCGTCGATCGTCATCCATGCTGGTGATGTTCGAACCGCCGAACCAGATATCGCCGCTCGTTGGGCGATCGAGCGCGGACAGCAAGTAGAGTAGGGTGCTCTTGCCCGACCCGCTCGGGCCCGTGAGGGCGAGGAACTCGCCGGGGTACACCTCAAGATCAACGTCATCGAGCGCACGCGTGACCATTTGCTCACCGAGTTCGCGAACAAGTGCACGTGCCGAAAGGAGCGGCTCTTTCCCTCCGCTCATATCTGACCTCGAAGGACGTCGACAGGCTCGATGCGTGCTGCTTGCCATGCAGGTAAGGCGCTTGACAGTAAACCAACGGAACTAGCAAAGGCGATCGCAAGCGCGTACTGCACCCACGACTCCCAAATGATCCACGTTTCCGTGTGCAAAAATGTCTCGCCTGCGACAACCTTTGTGTGCGCGAGCGTTTCAAGCGCAAGGTGGCCCAAAAGGCTTCCGACGAGAGCTCCCGCGAGGGAGATGAGGGCACCTTGTGCGAGCACGATGAACATGACATCGCGCTTTGTGAATCCAACGCTTCTCAGAATGGCGATTTCACGGCGCTTCTGCAGCACCATCATGATTTGAATCGAGAGAATGCCGAAGCCGCCAACCGCAAGAAGAGCGGCAATCACAAAGCCGATGATCTGGTTTTGCTGAGCAAAGAGGCCGAGAAAATTCGCGTTGATCGTGCGCCAGCTCTCCGATTTGTATCCAAAGGCTTGCTCGATGCGGGCGCTTTGCTCATCGGCACTGTCAGGCGCATCGAGGCGAACCTCGATGCGGTCGATCGCGTCGCCGCGACCCAAAATCGACTGACCCGTGCGCAAGTGAACGTACACACGCGATTTGTCAATGATATTGACGGCCGTCTCGAAGACGCCGGCGACCTTGAGCACCATCCGTTCGCCACGGGACGAAACGCACGATAGCGTGTCGCCTGTGTGGAGCCCGAGATCGCGCGCGATGCCAGCGCCGATGAGCGCGCTATCGTGCGCCGCGACGAACGTTCGGAAGGAGCCCTCAGTAAGAATGGGCTCAAATGGAGTCACGCGATCTTGGGCTAAGGGATCGATGCCACGCAGATCGATCGGGTGCTCGCGTCCCGAGAACACGATGAGTGCATTGCCGAGGACGCTTTGTGCGGCGCCGGTCACGCCTGGCTTCTGCGTAAGCGCATGCACCATTTCGCTCGGACGATCGAGCCTGACAACGCGTGTGTCAGGTACTTCATGGTCAACTTGGTGGACTCTGTTTTCCTTAGGTGATCGCAGCGCGTCGATCGGTCTCACGGTCTCACGTTTCTCTTCGCTCGTTAGAACCACGTGCGGGCTGTTACGTAAAATCGTGTCGATGAATTTGCTCTGGAAGCCGCGCAAAATCCCACTGATCGTGATGAGCGGGAAGACACCGAGCGTGAACCCGAGCACCGCGACCGTCGTCAAGAACTTGCGGTCGAAGAGAAGGCGAAGCGCAATGAACAGAGGCATCGCTATTGGGCCTTGCGAGGCCAGACCCACGACCCATCGCTAAGGGACGCGTCTCTCGCGACAAGGACCGCGTCGCCTTCATTCGCTCCCGATTTCAACTCGGCTTTGAGAAGATCGCGAAGGCCTATGGCTACGGGAACTCTGCGAAGACGGAAGCCGTCAACACGCCACACATGGTTTGCGTCGATCGACTCGCTTGGCACCATCAAGGCACCCTCGTGCTCATCTGTGATGACATTGGCCTCAACCGTCATCCCGCTGCGAAGGTTTGGCGGTGTGGTCTCGAAATGTAACCAAGACGGAAACGATTTCGTGCTCCGGTCGGCGTCGGGGAGAATACGCGTAATCTTGGCGCGAAACGTCTCGCCGCGAAACGCGTACATCGTGACGAGTGCGCTCGCGCCCACCTTGACACGCGCAATGTCGCCTTCGTCGATCGCGACCCGCAGCGCCAGTTGCTCGGTGTTCCCCACATCGAAAAGCACCTGGTTCTGCATGACGACTTCGCTGAGCTCAACGTGCCGCCGAAGCACAATGCCAGCCACCGGTGCACGTACCTCCGTGTCGTCGGCCTGTGAGGTAAGCGCCCTGACGTCCTCTTCAGCCTGGGCCGTATTCGACGTGAGCGCGATGCGCGCGAGTTCTTGGTCCGCACTGTTTGCGCGAAGTTCTGCGTCGAGTTGTGTCGCGCGAGACTGAAGCCTGTCGCGGTCGATCGCGGACATGCCGCCACCCTTGACGAGCGCATCGGCGCGATCGGCTTCGGAGCGTGCGAGCGCGAGCTCCGAGCGCAAGGCTGTGGCCTTCGCGACGAGCCCCGAGAGCTTCGGCTTCGCTTGCTTTGAACTTGCGGCAAGTTCGAGCTTTCCACGCTCGAGCGCGTGGGTGATGGTCGTGTTCTCCACGCGGGCGAGAAGAGCACCTTTCTCAACGTGCTCGCCCTCCCGAACGAGAAGCGCGATCACGCTCCCGGGAACTTTGGCTTTCACCGAGGTGCGGTCTTCTGCTTCGATGGTGCCGGTAGCGTAAACCGCGTTGACGGCTCTTCCGCGTGTCACGTAGGCAACGGAGACCCGCTTCGGGGCAGCCATCGCTAAGCCGAACGCGGTCACAAGCGCAGCGATCCCCAGCGCGAGCGAGCGTCGCTTCATTAGAATACCCACGGGATGAAACGATACCTTACGCGATCGCTATAGGTGACATACGCGTCGCCAAGATCGGTTCGGAGCGCGCGCTCTTCTGCAACAACGCGAAGGCCGATCACGATCACGAACAGCGCCGTGCCAATAAGACCGATGATGCTCCCGAAAAAAAGCGCCACACCAAGCGAGAGCACGAACCAGCCGGTGTACGCCGGGTGCCGAACGAAGGCGTAGAGACCGCGATCGACGACCTGGTGACCATCGAGCACCGCGACGCGCATCGTAAAAAAGCGGCCCAATGTAAGCAGCGCAGCAACACGCATTCCTTCGCCGAAGAGCATGAGCGCGAAGCCAACGATGACAATCGGACCCGTGCGCGGAAGAAGGGCGCTGATGTGGAGATAGTCGTAAACGGGCAGATAGTAGCAGGCGATGTTCGTCAGCGCGGCCAACTCGAATGTCCGTCGGTCACGCTTCTTCTGCTCGTCTGTATTCGAACTGGCAACGCTCGACGGATGCACCAAGTAGTTCTCAAACGCGAGCCCAAGCACCATTAAGACGAACCACGCGACGCAGCGCACATTGTGAAAGAAGGTTGACGGTGAAAGACTCGCCAAGATGATTGGCGAGGCGATAAGAAACGGCAACAAGAGCACTCGAAAGGCGCGATTCATGAGGCAAGACCCAGGAAGCGTCCAAGTTTCGGATAGTCTTGAAATCGCCAAATACGCGAGTCGACGTAGTAGTGCATTGCCACCGCGATCGTAATCGGAAGTTCGCCCAAGGGCGACGGTGCGAAGATCGCGTTCGGTACGAGCAGCACGATGCCGTAGACGAACGAAAGAGCAGCGTAGGTGATGAACTTGCCATCTCGAATCAGCGCGATTGCGCGGTTGGTCGACGGCATCTGATCTGAGGATTCGAAACGTGCGCGGTTACGATTGTGAAAAAGTACGAGGCCAAGGTACTGCAAGTTGTGAAACGAAGTCACGATGGCGATGGCGACGATCAAGTCGCTCACCACGATCGCCGCGAGACCGAAGGCGAGGGTGACCGCGAGGAGTAAGAGCGCACGCGGCAGCATTTCGCGTCGGCCTCTCGCGAATGCGACGATGTGATGGATGACGGCTGCAGCGACCATCAATGCGTATCCGGCTGCGATAACTTTCCACACGACGACTGGCAGCGTGGGGTGGTGCACCCATACGTCTTTTCCCGCTGCGTGGATCGTCATGAGGTTTCTGTCTCGGAAGCGTAGGAGCAACGGCGAGTAGGAAACGACCTCGAGAAAACGTGCGTAGAACTTCGACTCGAGTGGCGCGATACGCTCGCCGGCCAGCGCGGAGCGACGCTCGTACAAACGTTGGAAACCGTAGTGTTGGCGAACGAGGTGGTAGTATCCCCAGTAGATGAGGGCGTCTCGTACCCACGGAAAGACACCGTTCGGAGAGAGCGTCATCGCAAGGCCGAAGATCAGCGTGATGACGACGAACGCCAAAATGTAACGAATTTTATTGCGTTTTCGGTCATCGTCGTCGAGCACGCTCATCGTCCATGTCTGGATGTTGTGCGGCATGTTGAAGGCGAGCTGAAAGATGACGAAGACGCCGACGCCAGTGAGAAACCCAACCTGAAATGCCGCCCACAATAGGAGAGGTACGGCCAAGCTGCCCACGAAGAATGTGAGATCGTACCGAGGCGAGACGATCCAGGCCGAGCGGTTCATCGTCTTTCCCAATTTACCAGAGGTTGTTGAGATGCCCGCCTGCGGTCACCTCGAGGACGGTTCCGGTCGTGTGCTTGTTCTGCTCGCTGCAAAGGAATGCAACGCACCCAGCGACTTCACTTGCCTCTGGAATGCTGCGCGTTGCCGTGGCTCTCTCGATGCGCGCGCGTGATTCGGGATCTCCATTGATGCGGCTCGCTAGACGCTCGGTTTCTGCAAAAGCTACAGACACAACATTCGCTGTGATTCCACGACGCGAGTAGTCGAGCGCGATGCCGCGCGCGAGGCCTTCGAGCCCCGCTTTCGCGGTTGCGTAGAGGGTACCGCCTGCGACGCCGGTCTTCGCTGCAACGCTTCCGATATAGACGATCCGGCCGAAGCGAGCTTCGAGCATGTAGGCCAGCGTATCGCGAGAGAGGATGATTGCAGCAACGAGATCGGTTTCGAGAGACGAAGCGACCTCGACGTCGTCGACGAATTGCAGCTTTGTAGGCGCATAGACGCGCGCCGCCGCGTGAACGAAAATGGTCGGTGGCCCGATCATCTCTGCAACCGACGGGACCAATTTCGCACGCGCGATCGGATCGGCGACGTCGCAGCTGAAGGGCATGGCGGTGCCCCCAAGTGCACGAATTTCGGTAGCAACTTTGTCGCAAGCGGCAGCGTCCCGTGCGACCACTGCGACCGCCACATCCGACTTGGCGAGCGTGATCGCTACCGCGCGACCAATGCCCCGTGTTGCTCCCGTGACGATGGCTACGCGCAAGAATACCGCCCATTGTGCCAAGTCGGAATGTGCGCGGGTCGCTCGTTCGCACACTCACACATTGGCTTTCGATGTCGATCCATTTCCGCGATGTCCATTGTTATCATGCACGCGCCAAAGAGCTATGTTCAGCGTATGTGGTCGGGCGCGATTGACGGAGTGAGTTTGCTTGGCTTCGGCGTTTCGTTCCCTACGCGCGAATTGGACAACGAGGAGGTTTTGCGGCTCCTCGCGCCTAAGCTCTGGCCGCATCGAGCCCCTGAAGATGAGCAAATCCGTTTCATGGCGACAAGCATCCAGGAAACGCTTGGGGTCAGGCGGCGGACTTGGGCTCACGAGGTGGGTAAGCCGCTTGACCATTCGAGCGAACTGACCACGATTGATCTCGCAACTACCGCAGCAAAGAATGCACTTGATGATGCGCGCCTCCTGCCGCACGAGGTGAAATTCGTCCTTTGTTCCACGGCAACGCCTCCGCGCATGACGAGCACCGTCTCGGCGATCGTGGGTCACCGCCTCGGCGCGACGGGTGCAGCATGCATGGATGTGCGCACAGGTTGCTCCGGTGGCCTATTTGCGCTTGCGACGGCGTCGGCGCTCCTCCAGGTCGGTGACGGGCCCGCACTCGTGGTCGGTACCGAGACGTTTTCAAAAGTTATTCCGCCATCGCACAAGATTGCGGCGGTGAGTCTCGGCGACGGAGCCGGCGCGGTCGTCATCAAGAAGGGTAAGGGGAGGCTGCTCGGCATCGCGCTTGAGTCCGACGGTGCGTTTGGTCATCTTGTGACAGCCGAGGGCGCGCTGCCGCCGACGCACGATGAAATTGATCAAGGTAAGTATCAATTATCGGGCGATCCAGTTGAACTTACGCGCCTTGTGCCCGAACGGTACGTGTCGGCGATCAAGTGCGCACTTGGAGCCGCACGCCCCGACGAGGTCGATCTTTTTGTTCCGCATCAAACGTCGGTGCCTCTGATTACGGAGGTGGCAACGAAAAGCGGCTTGGCGCTCGAACGCACGTTCATCAACGTCGGCGCTCACGCGAATATTGGCGCGGCTGGGTGGCTGGTCGCCCTGGCCGAAGCCGCTGCACAAGGCAAGATAGTTGACGGAACGAAACTTCTCATTGCCGCTGCCGGTGGTGGACTCTCTTGGGGTGCGGCGTTTCTTGAAGTGGTGAGGAGCTAACGTGTCGGCCGAGCGTTTGACGTCACTGCTTGCAGGGTTGGTTTCGATCGATGATTCAGGCACGTTCGAAGATCTCGACTCCCTTCGCCTTATCGATATGGTTGAGCGGGTCGAATCGGAGTACGGGATTCGCATCGCTGCCGAACACGTGACGCCGCAGGCGTTTGCAAACGTCAACGCCCTTGCCGAATTGGTTTTGCGCCTCAAGAAGGAGGGTGCGTGAGTCGAGCGGAGCCACGGTTCTTTCTGCCAGAGGGCGTGCGCATCGTGAGCACCGGCGCATACCTTCCGGAACGTGTGGTGACCAATGCGGATCTCGTTGCGATGGGTGCGACCCTCACGGCGGAGGAAATGGAGCGGGCATGTGGCGTCTGTGAGCGACGTTTTGCGGCGCCCGATCAGGCGACGAGCGATCTCGCTATCGCCGCCTGCGATCGCGCGTTGGGCGATCGCGATCGCACCTTCGTTGACCGAGTCGTCGTTGCGACCGTTTCTCCGGACCATATGACGCCCGCGGCCGCGTGCACCGTGCAGCACGCGCTCTCGCTAGGCTATGCGCCAGCGCACGACCTGACGGCATCGTGTGCTGGCTTCATCTATGCGCTTGACCTTGCGACGCGTTGTGTTGCGACGGGCGATCGCCAGGTGCTTGCATGCGCAGCCGACGTGCGATCCAGATTCGTCAACTTTCATGACCGAAGTACCGTCGCGCTCTTCGGAGACGGCGCAGCAGCCGTCCTTGTTGGAAGCGGTGCGCCAAATGTTCTTGGCGTCGCGCTGTTGGCGGAAGGAAGTGGGGCGAGAGCGGTATACGTACCGGCAGGTGGCTCGCGCTTGCCCGCTTCAGCGCAAACCGTTGCCGAGCGAGGGCACACGATCGTAATGGCGGACGGACCGCAAGTTTATCTAGCCGCGGTTGACGGCATGATCGCGATCGGCGAGGCCTTGCTCGCCCGACTCGAGCTCTCGCTGAGGGACGTAGCGATGATCGTGCCGCATCAGCCGAATCGTCGCATCCTCGAACGCATCGCGCGGCTCATGCGCTTCCCGATCGAGCGCATGTGGATCAATGTTGAACGCACAGGCAACGTTTCGGGTGCGTCGTGTGGTATCGCGTTGGACGAGGCACTCCGATCAGGAAAGCTTGTTGACGGTTCGTTGGTTCTGATGATTGCGGGCGGCGCAGGGTACACCGCAGGGGCCGCGCTACTTCGCGTCGATCGCGAATTGCTCGAAGCCTCGTAACATCACTTGCAGCCGGGGAACTTCGTCCCGCTGCAGACCTTGCGTCCAGCCCCACACCACGGCGTGTTGAGCTCACATGAACCGCTTGCGCACTCGCTGGCGTCGGCGCAAAGCTGCGGGATGTCCGATGCCCCCGACTTGCACGCCGTAGTCGTGCAACGGGAGTACATCGCGCTGTTGAGGCCACGCCCGCCGCAGCAATAAGAACCGGACGCGCAATCGGCTGCCTTTTCACATTCGACCGTGCCCCACTGATTGGGACACGACGAGGCGCAGAATGGGGCGCCGCCGTCCGCATTTAGAGAAGGCTCGCAGCAGACATTGTTCGCGAGGTCGCACCGCGTCGTGCCGCAAAGGATGCTTCCATCAACGACGACGTTCGCGTCCGCGAGCGTTCCTTCGTCGTGGTCGAGCGAAGCATCGCGAGGCGAGTTGGCATCCACGGCGCCTCCGTCGGTGTGAGTTGCCGCAGCGTCGTGGTCGACGTCCATGCCGGTAACTCCGCTGGTAACTGCGATGCCACCACACGCGGTGAGCAGCGTACCAAGTGCAAATTTCGCGAAGTTCTTGTGTGAAAAAGCGTCCATCGCGTTAGCGGTTATGCACGAGGCGCGCCAAAATTCGTGGCTCAACGGGCATGGATCGAGACCGCTGTGCGCCGAGTCTGTGGGCGACTATGATCCTGCGGTATTGCCATTCGGGTTTCCCAGTCATCAAGGACTGCTCGCTCCACTCTGGCGGGTGTGGCCAGGTCGTTTCTCGGTCATCGCGCTCTGGATCGGCGCGATCGTTCCCGACGTGGTCGACGGCGCAACGAGCATCGCCCTGCGCGGACGGCCCGGGCAGTGGATGGGACACTCAATCATCGGGCTCTTCGCACTCTGCGTTCCAGTCGGCCTGGGCTTGACGACGCTCACGCGGCGGATTGTGATTCGCCTCTCGTCGCCGGGCGAACGACAAGGCGATCGCGGGATGCGGCTCGCGAGCCGGATTGCGTCATGGGCGCTCGCCATCGATGTGTCGAAGGGGCTCATATTCGACGCGCGGTCGGTGTGGATGGGTGCGCTCTCGCACGTGGTCTTCGATCTCGCTTCACACGAGCACTCGATGCTCCTCTGGCCCTGGGCCAAGGACCCCGCATGGTTCGGTTCGTGGTGGCACGCAACGTGGTTCCGTATCTCGCTGCCGGGATACGCTGGCTATTCTATCGGGCCGCATTTCGTAGGGTGGCTTGTGCTGAGCGTTGTCGGCGCGGTCTTGTTTTTCAAGTACCCGCCGCACCGCACGCAAACCGCTGGACGCGAGGCCTTCATGTTTCAAAGGCGCCTGCACGACGGCGATGCAACCGCTAGGAGCGATGGTTAGCCGTCGAGCGATCGCAAGAAATCGATGCGCAAGGCTGCTTGGCCCATGAACACAACCTCAGTGTCCGACATGGATCGGACGGCGCTCACGACGTTTGGTGGCGCACAAAAACGAGAGAGGGCGCACGCGGCGCGTTCAAGATTCGCTCGACCACCTTCGAGTAGCAAATCGATGTCCTTCGTGGCGCGAGGCCGTCCGTGAAATGCCACCGCGTAGCCGCCGACCAATAGAAACTCAACCTCTTCGCGGCCGAACTCCTCCAACAGATCTCTGAAGTCGGGGGGCAGGTCCATGGTCACCACTCACTTTTCGCATTTCTTCGACGAGTTCGGTAACGCCACGAAGGCGTTCGGCAGGCGTGGCGCGCATCCAAAAGTCGACGTCCATTTCTTCCGCTTCAGCGAACGAGCATGCAACTCCGCCCGTCCATGTGGCCCGTCGATGTGCAGCTCGATCCGCGGGAGTCGACATCAATGAAGTATACAGCGCGCAACGATTTCGGCCACTTTGCGCTCCGACGGGTCGTTACCTAGCGTTCGTCCGTGCTCAGCGCGCTGTTGCCCTGCGCACATGGGTACACGCACCGCTCCCGAGCCGAGTAGATTTTTGTGGCGGAGTCGCACGTAGCCTTCGATAGCACGCACTCGAGATAATCGGCCTCACCGGGGCACGAGCTCGCTGCGGCGCTTGGGTCCTTCGCGAAGGCCGCGCAGAAGGCCGAAACTTGTCCCGAGCACTTTGTAATCTCGTCGCAGATCCGCGCGTTGAGTTCGGTAGTGGAGGCGTGGCAGGCGAGCGCGAGACATGCAAACGAGAACAAGAGGAGTTTCTTCATGCGACCGGCGCTAGCAAGAAGCGGTCCTGCGCAAACGGCGTCGAATTGCAAATTCGAACGATGGTTCGGCGTGCCAGTGTGGCACGTGCTGATAGGGAATACCCCCGAACGCGTTCAGTTGGCGTTGCGCGCGCAATTCAAAAATCGACGTCCACTTCTTCCGCTTCGGCGAACCGAGCGTGCACCTCCACCCGTCCATGTGGCCGGGTCGCTAGGCGGCTCGATCCGCGGGAGTCGACATCATTGAAGTGCACCGCGCGTAGTGCGCTCCGATGCCTAGTCACGCGTGCCGAAACGGTTCGCTGCCCCACGGTCACTCACGTGCCGTCGTCGAAATGCGTGACCAACATTTTCCCACCAGCAATTTCGAGACTTGAGCCCGTCCAGTACAACGACAAAGTCCGCATTGACGGCGTATCCTCCGCGCTTCAACACGGCGATATAGCTTTGTTGCCGATCGAAGATGGCATCCGACCCGGTGTCATAGCAATCGTCTGGAACATAGTCTCCGTTCGCCGCCTTTTCGTTCGCGGCCTTTCTGTTCGGAGCGAAGGCGGATACGAAGCTGGAGATGAACGAGTGACCAACCACGAATCTCGCAAGGATGGTTCCCCGGTACTCGTAGAGATTGGAATTCCACCAGCGTGCCTGTCCGGGAGCGATAACGAGATCCGACGGTTCGGAATTCGTTCGATGATACACGACCACTTTCACGGCTTGCGAGTCGGTAACGCTCTCTGCTTCTTCGGAAAGGCGAGCGCCCTCGACTTCATCGTTCGAAGGCGGATAGATGATCGGTCGGATCGAAGGCTCTCGGCAGCCAGCACACGCTAAGAGCAAAATAGTGAGGCCGGGAATCATCCGATGGACACTTCTCACGACAAGACTCTTGTCCATCGCGTTCCGACGCGCACGCCCAAAGTGCCTAGGACACACGGATTGGGCAGCGAAGTTGCTAGTTTCTTTCTTGGGTTTCCGCCGACTGTAACTCCGCACTAGCTTTCAGACTTCTTCGTGGTCAGCGACGATCCGTTTGCGGTCGACATATGCACGCGTGCGCACCCTCGCGTTTCTTCCGATTTGCACGCCCGCGTCGATGAACGCGCTCGGTCCGATTTGGGCTTCTTGCCCGACCGACACGCCCACGCTGAGCGACGTACCGGGCTTAATGGTCGCACCTGCACCAATGGTGACCGAGGGACCGACGAGCACTTCACTCCCGACCAACGCGCGCACGCCGACGACAATGGGTCCAAGGACAAGCTCGCCCCGTTCGACGTAGTGACTTGCGAGCATCGCGCGCGCGCCAATGGTGGCTCCCTTTTCGACGGTGAGAAGCCATGGATCGAGAATGTCGACGTCCGCCGACATGTTGGCGTCGAACGCAACGTGCGCGCCCAGGGCTCTGAGCGAGAGAAACCGGAGCGTGTTCGAAGCGAAGAGGAACCACTTGAGGCCGGGCACGAAAAGGAGCCGCCGCAACATCGAACGCACGAGCCACACGAAGAAGATCGGGTGCTTCATCAGCGGGTATCTGCCAGGAGAAAGCCGCGGAAGGAATGCGCCAAGAATGGCGACCTCGACGACCAGCGTGAGAGCAAACGTAACGAATGTGGGCACAATTCCGATGGGCCAGTATGTTCGGGCTGCGATGCGCTGCCAAACTTCGAATGCCAGGTATGCCGCGGGGCCGTACAATAGGGCTCCGGTCATGGCGAAGAGCAGGTCATAAACGATCAGGCCGGGTATCATTTTCTCTTGAGGGCACCATGAATCGAGATGCGATTGAAAACAAATTGCGCGAAGTACTCACAACAGACTTTCGTGTTGCGCCCGAGAAGATTGGTCCGGATGCGACGTTTCGAGGCACCTTCGGCATGGACTCCCTCGACGCGGTCGATTTTATCTATTTGGCAACCAAGGCATTCGGGCTCAAGCAAGATCTCGGAGCGTTTCGCGAACTTCATACGCTAGGAAAGGTTGTTGACTATCTCGAACAAGAGCTTGCGCGCAAAGAGAACGCGCCATGAGCGACGGCGACGGTCTCCTTCGCGAGCATCGTCAGCGGGAGTCGCGAGCTGACGAGGGTGGGGGCAGCGCGAGACTCGCCCGTCTTTCGCGTATGGGCCGCATGTTGCCGAGGGAGAGGATTGCCGCGGTCCTCGATGACGGGTCGTTCGTAGAGCTTGAGCGCCACGTGCTCCATGACCACGCCCGCGCGAGCGAAGCGCTCGCTGCGAATCGGCATCCCGGTGACGGCGTCATCGCTGGACTCGGACAGGTCGGAGGCGAGACTGTCGCGTTGTATGCGCACGACCCGACCGTGATGCGTGGCGCCCTGGGGATAACCGCGTCGCGCAAGGTATGCAGATTGCTCGACATGGCGAGCGAGCGAAGGCTCCCCGTCATCGCCCTGGTCGATTGCGATGGGGTTCGGGTCGAAGAGGGAACAGACGCCATCGAGGCGTATGGCCAAATCATCGCGCGCACCGTGCGCATGAAGGCGCGATGCCTTCAGGTTACCGCCGTCTTCGGCCTCTGCGTTGGAGCCGCCGCGTACACCGCGACGCTGACCGACTGGGTGGCGATGGTGGACGGTCACGGGTTTATGTTCATCACGGGCCCAAAGGTAACCAAAGTGGTCACCGGCGAGGACGTTTCGCTCACGGACCTTGGCGGCGCAGATATGCATGCGCGTCTGACCGGAGCATGCCATCACGTGGCCGCGGATGATGTGGCCCTTGCAGCCTGGGTGAGGCAACTCCTTCTCACCCGTCACATGCAAGCGGAGACCGACCCAATCGAACGGGGAAGCGACCGCCTGAGCGAAGTCGTCCCCGCGAATCAACGTCGCGCTTACGACATGCGTAAGGTGCTTGACGATGTGTTCGATGGGGGCACGTTTTTTGAGCTCGGCGCGCGGTTCGGTGGGAGCTTGCTCACTGGCGTGGCGCGGCTAGGGGGCCGAGCGGTAAGCGTTGTCGCAAGCCAGCCATTGATTCTTGGCGGTTGCCTCAACGTCGAAGCGTCGCGCAAGGGCGCTCGCTTTGTCACCTGGGCGAACCGCGAACGTCTTCCAATCGTCACGCTGGTTGACGTTCCCGGTTATCTGCCAGGCCTCGCGCAAGAGCAAGGCGGAATCGTTCCATTTGGGGCGGAGTTGCTGACTGCGTATGGCAATGCGACGGTGCCGCTCGTGTGTCTTGTTGTGCGAAAGAGCTTCGGTGGCGCGAGTGTCCTTTCGTTCTCCGCGAACGTCCGGCTCGCGCTGCCCACCGGGCGCATTGCACCGATGGGCGTTGAAGCGATGGCAGAGGTTGTGCTCGGACCCGACGTGCCCGGCATGAGTGAGGAAGAACTTAGGACGCGTGCCGGCAAGCGCGCGGCGTGGATCGCGACGCAAGACCACGCTTGGGCGCCAGCAGAGTCAGGATACATCGATCGCGTCGTCGCCCCAGAGGACGCGCGACGGAGTCTCGCTGCGGTCGTATGTGCACTTGACGATCGACGGCAGGCCATCCCATGAGTGACGAGCGCACGAGTCGCCATTTCAGGTCGTCGTTTCCGGCTGTGAGCACTGCCGATTTTCGAACTGGTGCGTGGCGTGCCGGAACGAGCGAGTCGATCGCCCCCTACTTTCGAACGTTGATCGATGCGCTGGCGAGCGCGGCGGAGCTTGGTGACGGCACTGGCATTCTTCTGTTGCCCGAGGACGAAGAAGACGGCGTGTCGGTACACAAGACATTTGCCAAAGTAGCCTTCGAAGCCCGCAAGCTCGCCTCGGTTCTCACAAAGCGGGGCGTTCGTCGTGACGAGCGCGTCCTTATTGTGCTTCCGACGTCGTTTGATTTCTTGACGACTTTTTTCGCCGTCCAATGGATCGGTGCGATTCCGGTTCCTTCGTACCCGCCCGCTGCGCTTGAACGTGTCGAGGTCGGCCTCGATCGCATCGCGCATATCGGCGCGCACTCGGGCGCGTCACATTGCATCACCGTCAAGAGCTTGCGCGCATTCATGGGCGATCTGCCTCGCAAGATCCCCGCGCTTCGCAATCTTTGGGCGATAGACAAGTTGGTTGACGAAAGCGAGCGCGCCGATCTCGCCGATCCGCTGCCACTGTCGGGCGATGCCACCGCGTTCATCCAATACACGTCGGGTTCCACGGGCAAACCGAAGGGCGTCGAACTGACGCACACGAACGTCATTTCGAACATGCACGCCATGGGACAAGGGATCGAAATTAGGCGTACAGACCGCGTGGTCTCCTGGCTCCCGCTCTACCACGACATGGGCCTCATTGGCGGCCTACTCTTTTGCTTCTATTGGCGCATCCCATTGACGCTCATGTCGCCAACGGCGTTTCTCATGCGACCCGCACGATGGTTGCGCGCAATTAGCGATAGTCAATCTACTTTATCAGTCGGGCCCAATTTTGCGTTCGCGCTTGCGGCCCGCCGCATCCGACTACCCGACCGCGAGGGACTTGATCTTGCGTCGTGGCGTCTTGCGTTGAACGGTGCCGAACCAGTGAACCAGCAGAGTGTCGAAGCGTTCGAGCGTGAGTTCGGTCCCTTTGGATTCCGAGCGGAGTGCATGTTTCCCGTTTATGGACTCGCGGAAAGTTGCCTTGCGGTTACGTTTCCGCGGCCTGGTGATCCGAAACACTTCCTCCGGGTCGACCGCGCAGCGCTCGCCGACGGCTTCGTCGAATTGCGCGAGGGAGAAGGAACGATGGCCCTTGCGTGCGTTGGTAAGCCAATGCCCGGTCATGAAGTCATCGTCGCGGACGAGTACGGAGACGAGCTCGGCTACGACGAAGTGGGCCATGTGCTTGTGCGTGGCCCGTCGGTGATGAAGGGGTACTTTGGAGATACCGAGGCGACGGGTGCCGTGCTCCGTGACGGATGGCTGTGGACGGGTGACCTCGGATTTTTTCGGAAGGAAGGGCTCTACGTTACCGGCCGCGCCAAAGACCTCATCATCGTCAGAGGCAAGAACTACTACGCCGAGGACATCGAACGCGTTGTCGAAACGCTCTCAGGCGTGCGGCAAGGCGGCGCGGTGGCGTTTGCAGTTTATGACGAAGGCGAAGCGCGCGATCTGGTTGTGGTTGTTGCCGAGATCACAACGAGTGCTGAGGCCGATCTCGCCGAGCGCATCGTGCAAACGATCGGTGAAGCCTATGGGCTCAGCGTCGACGAGGTTGCACTCGTCGAAGCAGGCGCCCTCCCGAAAACGTCCTCTGGAAAGCGACAACGCGGGCTGACAAGACAACGCTACCTCGGAGATCAGCTCGTGCCCGAGAAGACCGGAAAATTGGGCATTGCGAGGGTGTTTGCTCGCTCAGCGACCGGTTTGCTTCAGCTATTTGCGCGCAACGTGACGAAGGGTCGCAGAGAGCCGTCATAGGAATGCGTGCGGTTCTCGCATCGACTTCGTTTCCGAACAGTTGATCGCGCAGCGCTCGGCATGATGCACTCCGCTACACGCTGGCCCATTCAAACGTACCTGCGGCAAGTTCATTCACTCGAGACGCGTGCTGCATAAGTCCGGTTGTTTCAATCCCAAGCCGCGCGCACGGTTCGATGAGCGACGTTTCTACTTCGTGGATTGCCAGCGCGCGCACGGCCTCCGGAAAGGGCGATAGACCATGGTCAAGTGCATTGACCGCGTAAAGCCAGGCGGCAACCTCAGATACAGGGGCACGCGAACTTACGCTTCGCCTGGCTTCGCGTGCGATTGGCACGAGCGCCTGCGCGATGTGGCCATAAGCTGAGCCGCGGGCGAGGGGGCTAAGTGCGTCGAGAACGCCGCAATCGTCTGTGCGATGCGGGTCGAACGGCTCCGTCGTTCTCGTGAAGAGCATCTTTCGAGCTTCGCTCAGCGGGACTCCGCTGTCGCTCCACATGGCGACGTATCGAAATAGTTCATCCAGTTGAAGTTGGGAGGAACCATCGAAAATCGCGAGGAGCGGCGCTGACCGCCGCAATCGCGCGAACGGCAAGTCCTCCATCAACGATCGCGCACCGAGGACGGTGCCGGCGTCATGAACATTGCGCTCAAGGAGAACGGGCAACATCCACTTGGCTGCACAACTCCATGCGCGGGCCGATCCAGCCCACTTCGAAATGGCGTGCGCGGTCGTCCTCACCATCGCGACGCCAAGGGCGAGCCGCGCCACACATCGAGCGACGAGCGTTCGTACCGCTGGCAACATTGCGATTGGCGCCTGATACAAATGTCGCCGACACGCGTGGGCGAGCGCGAGATCCGCAGCCGTGGCCATCGCTCCACAGGTCATCGCGGCCACACCCGAGCGAGAGATCTCGAGGGTTCGTCGTACATGCTGGAAACCATTGCCCACGCCTCCCAGCACGGTGGATGCGGGAACGCGCACGTTCTTCAGTTCGACGCGCGCGAGGTCCATGTTTCGGTAACCAATAGAAGGAAAAACGCGGGCCCCCGACAGGCCTTCTGTTCCGCGCTTGAGTAAGAACAGCGTTTGACCCGAGGTATCCGATCGTTGGCCCGTTCGAGCGAGGACAACGAGGTGCGTGAAAAGCGATCCATTGTTGATTGGACCCTTTGTTCCATTGAGAACGAAGTGATCGCCATCTTGGGACGCGACGCACTCGTTCGCCAATAGATCGGAACCGTGATCCCATTCCGAGAGCGCGAGCCCCCCCGGCTCGCCCACCATGATCGAGGTAAAATAAGCGCGCTGCTGATCGGAATTGCCCGCAACGAGCGCCGCAGCCCCAGCGAGAATGGAACCGCCGAGGCAGAGCATGAGGTCGAGGTCGTATGCTGCCCCATGCGTTGCCTGGCGTAAGGCGCGCGCCCAATCGAGCTTGCCTCCGACCGATGAAGGGGAGAGGGCGGCCATGATTCCAGCGTGGGCAAGCGCGCGAATTTCGGCGCTGGGAAAGCGACCTTCACGTTCAGAAGCGATGAGCAAATCGCTTGGGGCCTGCCACGCTAGCGCGGTGGAACTTACGAGGTATTGCTCGTCTTCCATCGCGTCTCGGGGGTCGAAGATAGATTCGAGGCGATCGAGCAGATTGGCAGGCACGTCTCAAGTGTATGTGGGGCAGTGCTTGAGGCGGTCAAAAAGGTGCTCCTTCGGCGATCGATTTGGCACGATCTGGCTATGGAACATGCGCAAAGTAGCCTTGAGCATCCTCTCGTCGAGCGCCTTCTCGGGCTCATGGATCGCAAGCACCATTGGGCATATCCGGCACTCACACGCCCAGGCTTGAACCGCGACCAACTGCTCGTGCACTTTCGCCATGAGTACCTTGTGTACGTGCGCGACTTTCCCGTGTTGCTTGCACGTGCGCTCGGAAACGTTCCGCCGGTTGACGAAGTGCGGAGGGCCCTTGCCGCGAATTTGTACGAAGAGCAAACAGGAGGCGTATCGAAGACGGGTCCACATCCCGATTTGTTCATCACAATGATGAACGGACTAGGGTTTTCGCGAAGCGACTTCGCTGACGATGAGGTGTGGCTGCACCCGGACGCGCGCGCCTATCGCGATTTCTTGTTTCGCGAGAGCGCAGTGGCTCCTTGGCAAAGCGCGGTTGCGCTCCTCACGATTTTTGTGGAGGGCAGTGCGAACGAGCGCGCAGAACTGGCGGGCACGTACGTTCGGAGGCGTGGCGAAGACGCGGTTTTGCAACACCCGTTGGTACAATTCTACGGATGCCCACCTGATGCGATGGTGCTCCGCCGAGCCCATGCCGAGGTCGAAGGGGATCATCGCAAGGACGCTTGGTCGATGGTTCTCTCGAATGCGATACCCGAGTCGAGGGTCGAGGCGCAGATCTACGCAGTGTGCGACGAAGCTCTCGTGTTCTGGTTGCGCTATCGCGACGGCGTTGCGCAGCGCATGGGGCTTACACGTTAGTCAGCACGTGTGAGCGATCAAATCGCTGCGAGCGTCAGATGGTGCTTGTTCAGAAAATTGACGATCGTATCCCGCACGAGTTCGGGCTGCTCAATCGGCGCTACGTGACTGCCCGGCGTAACGATAAGCAGGTCTGAGCCAGCGATCGCTTGTGACATTGATTCTGCGAGAAACGCAGGAGTGAACGTGTCGCGCTCACCCGCGATGACGAGTGTTGGTACTTTGACTTGCGACAGCATGTCGCTCGCGGTGTGATCGCCCGCAGCTTTGAGCATGCGCAAGAACATCGGAAAATCAACGTGAGTCATGTGCCGCAAGTAAGGCAGCATGTCTTCTGGATTGATGCGCGAGGGATCGATCTCTTTTGCCATCATCGCGACTTTGAGCGCGGTCTCAGCCGGGATGCGGCTCCAAATCGCGCGCACCATGTCGGGCGCTTTGAGTGCTGCATCGAGTAATTTGGGCAAGATGAGTTCAAGAATCGGTAGACCGTGGAACGTGCTCGTCACGCGCCCGAAACTGCCGCATTCAAGGATCAGCGCTGATACTTTTTCGGGGTAGTGCCGGTAGAACTCGAGAGCGACTTGAACGCCCATCGAGTGCCCCACGACCACGACCGGTCCACCATCAACTTCATTGACGACAGCCGCAAGGTCGTGCGCATGTGTCACAATGTCTAACGCGTTCGCGTCAACCGGCGAGCCACTGCGACCGTGCCCGCGGTAGTTCCAGTGAGACAGGCTCATGTGCGGAGCGAGGTCGTTCCACTGGTACTTCCAGATGAACCCATCGCAAAGAATGCCATCGCAGAAGACCGCCCGTGGAGCCTTGCGGCCTCCTCGCCCATCGCTCGCAGGGTGGTCTTTCGTACGCACGTAAAGGCGGGTGCCATCCTTGCCCTTTGCGAAGAACTGGCGCTCGGCGTTGTCTTTTGACGTCGGGGGTATCGATGGGGGTACGGCCGCGCTTGACGTCATGCACACTCTTCTAAGAGGGTTGTGGGAGGAAAACCGCCGCGAACGAAGGTTGACCTCCGAAAACCAACTCAATCGTCGTCGTCACCGGCGCCGTCAACTTCGTTGACGCTAGGCAGCTTCTTGATCTCGAGGCGTGCGATCTTCCATGCGCGCTGAACCACCCACGACAGCGAGCGGTCGAGTCGCCGAGCTTCTTCCCAAATTTCCTGCAGCATTGACTCGGGGAAGTACAAGCTCTGCTTGCGCTTGTCGGTCTTCGAATCAGCACGCAGATTCGACAGCGACTCTTTATCGTTCGTGGACAAGGGAGACCTCCTTCAACTTCGTTGACCGTTGTTCCCGATTCCCTCGGGAAGTAGCGCGAGAATAACGAATTTTTCGTTTTGTGTACCCCCTTCCATGTTTCACGCGATTGTCAGATGGTTCGGGCACGCTCGCACGCTGAAAGTGGAAGGACAACCGTGGGCCCCGGACCTCGCACATTCGCAATGAATCCGTCGATACCGGCGCCCGCAGAAGTGTTGCAAAGCGTTTGTCCATCGAAGGTTCGCAGCGAAAATTGCTGACCTTGGCCAATCTCGGCCCGAAAGCGCGCGAGGCTGTCCGGTGTCGTGAAGATCAGGCCGGGGTTCTTTAGCCCACTTGCACCTACAGCGGTCACGATCGAATCGTTTGCGTGAAATAGGGCCTGGTAGCCGCCAAAGAGCTTCAGTGCCCGAAGGAGCGTTGGGTCCTCCCAGTTAGGCGTGCGAAGCATGGCTTCGAGTGAGAGTGCCTGACTCCACATGCGCGACAGAGCGAAGTTCTCGTGGCTTATGATCCAGCCTTCGGATGGAGGCGAGCCCGCGTTCACGTGAAGAGTCTGGATCTGGGCGTAGCTCAGCGTCTCAAAAAGTAACTGCCCTGGTACATTTGAAGCGTACAGACCGAGTTCCGCTCCTTGGCTTTGCGCAAGTCGTGCGTGCGCGTCGTCTGTGAAGAGCCACAGTTGGCGATGCGGCGCCCCGAAACGTTCGCTGTACATCACGACCTTCTCGTAGACAGTCATACCCATGACTTGCTCAAGGTAGAGCGTAGGAGCGAGCCAGTCCGCGTAGTCCACGAGCGCGCGCATCACGCTATCGAGCGAGGTGCGGCGAGCGCCAAAGGCGCGGAGCATGTCGATGGCCATCGAGCGATCGTTGCACAACTTCCGACGGTTTCAACAGCGTATAGTGGGCGGATGCGACGAACACAGCTCGGCCTTGCAGCGGCCCTTTTCTCGGGGATCGCGCTCGGTTTCTTGCTTCACGAAGTCACGGTTGCGACGGCGGCGCCGGCCCCGATTGCCGTCTTCTCCGTCACCGAACAATTGGGTCAGACCATTGCTCAGATCGAACGCGGGTACGTCGACCCTGTTGAACGCACGCGGCTGGTGAATGGCGCAATTCGAGGTATGGTCAACGAACTTGACCCTCATTCATCGTTCATGACGGAGGCCGAATACAAGGCGTTTCAGGAAGAATCGGAAGGGAAATTCGCGGGCATCGGCGTTGAGCTCGACGCTCGAGATGGCGTCTTGCTCGTCGTTGCGCCCATCGAGGGGTCGCCAGCGGAGAGGGCTGGAATTCGCAGCGGTGATCGCATCGTTTCGATCGACGACGTCGACGTTACGGCGCACCCGTTTGAGCGCATCGCGCGACGAATGCGCGGCGTGCCTGGCACCAAAGTAAAGCTCGGTGTTGCGCGACCAGGCGAGAAACACCCGCTCTCGTTCGAGATCCAGCGCGCCGAAATTCACGTTCCGAGCGTCTCGTCGAAGTTGCTACTTGGCAACATCGGCTATGTCCGGCTCAAGCAGTTTCAAGAAGGAACTGCTGATGAGTTCGTGGCCCATGTGGGTCGACTTCGCGAGGCCGCAAAGGCCAGCGGGTCTCTCGTTGGCGTGCTTCTGGACATGCGTGCCAATCCCGGAGGGTTCGTTGACGAAGCAACGGCCATTGCTGACGAGTGTCTCGATGAAGGCGTGATCTACACAACGCGTGGCCGTGGCAAGGTACTCGAAGAGGCAAGGGCCGAGGAAGGTGGTTCGCTCGTCTCAATGCCGATAGTCGTGATGGTCAACGAGTGGACAGCGAGCGCGTCAGAGTTGCTCGCGGGTGCTCTTCGCGATCACGGCCGCGCGCTCCTCGTGGGCTCACCTACATTTGGTAAAGGAAGTGTACAAGCGATCGTGACTCTGCCCTTCGGCGCGGGGCTGAAACTGACCATCGCACGTTACTATACGCCACACGGTCTCGCGATTCAGGCGCATGGGCTCGACCCGGACCTGTTCGTTGTGACCAACGTCGACCCGAACATCAAGCGAGAGCACGACCTCGAAGGTCACCTCAATGGTGAGGGAAAGAAGCCCATCCCAAAGGGACCTGATGGCAAGGGGCCCAAAGTGGTCGATGCCGGTGGTGCAGAGGATGTGCCCGTTGTTGCGGACACGCGAGCGATTCCCGATGATCCACGCAAAGGAAAGGACCTTGTGCTCAGCACCGCTTACCAGACGCTCACCGATGTGGTGATTCCAAGAGCGAAGCGCGCGAAGTGAGGCGCCTAGCCTCTCACGCGAATCGCCCACGTTAGCTTCACGAGGCTCTTCAGTACGTTGGGCACGCGTTTGAACAAGTTGATCGAAGGCGGCCGCTTCTCCATCACGTGGACTGGAATCTCGCGGATGGTGATTCCGCCGCGATCGGCGCGAATTACGAATTCGCTCGCGAACACGTCTTTTTCGACGAGGCAAGCTTGTACGACATCGAGAAGGGCCGACCGACGAAACGCCTTGAGGCCGTGCGTGTCTGTGCCGCGGAAACCCAAGAGTGCTCTGAGAAGGCTCGAGTACGCCATGCTCGCGACGTGACGAATGAGGGGTCGATCGTCTGCGGAACCGGTCGCGAGCTTCGAGCCGATGACGAAGTCAGCTTCGCCGGTTTCGAGGATCGCGATCGCGCTCTTGTGAAAGTCCGCGTCGCAAAGATCGATTTCGTCGCAGATGACGAGCTCACCCTTGGCGGCGAGGATGCCCTCACGCATCGCGCGGCCGTAGTTCGGCTCACCCATGCTGAGCATGCGGACCGGGCAGTCGCTTTCGTTGCTGTATTTTTTTGCGAGCTCTTCGCCGATTTCAACCGTTCGGTCCGTCGAACCGTTTTCGGCAATGATGATCTCGTACGACCAACCGAGAGGTCGCAAGCGCTCGCGCAAGTCGACAACAGCGGCGTGCAGGATGGCCTGCTCATTGTAAACGGGGATGACGATTGAGATGCGGGGCGCGGCCATGGGAAGGGCGAACGTCTAGCATAAGGACTCGGCCGTTGGCACTGAAACAGGACTCAAACAGGACTCAATCAGGGCAGATTGGGGGCGCGTTGCTCTACGTAACCAGCGGCGATCACAATTCGCACTGCCCGCATGACGTCGGCGGCGCTCGCGCTCATGCTCGTCGTGGCCAAGCGAACCACTTCCCCGAGGGTGCGTGGCGTCCCCGTGAGGTCGACCACTTTTGCAACGATGGCGGGCCAGACGACCATATCCATCTGTCTTCTTGCGGGCAGTGGATGAAGCTCGTCAGCCGCATGTTCGGCGCTGTCGATGAGCAAGGTTGCTTCGGGTTCGGCTGCGGCGAGGCCTGCCATCATGAGCGGCCCGAGCTCGAGCTCGAGTGGAAACTCAACTTGAGGTGACGTCTCGCCGGCGTACAGCGAGAGGCGTCCCTCGGTCCAGCGAAACAGGTCGAGCACGCGGTCTCGCCCTTGTTCGCGAATGGCTCGAAACACGTCGAATGCGCTCACCAACCCTAGCGAGATCAGCGTGTCTCCCATGCGCCCGCCGTAGCGCGGCAAAACGGCGAGCGCGAAGTTGAGCTCCTCGCGCGACAAGACGCCTTTGCGCACAAGGTATTCGCCAAGCAACTCGCTCGCGTCGCTCGAAGCGACGTGATGGAGCCGGCCGCTACGAAAATAGAGTTCTTTCCGACCAATTTCATCGTGGCGCTCTGCAAAAAGGACTCCTCCTTCTTGCGACGTTGCGATGCGAGCAAGGACCGTGAGCAGGGCATCGACATCCATTGCGTCTTGGAACTCGGGTGTGCCAATGCCAGGGACGACGAGCGATGTGATCGACCCCGGCGGCAAGAATCGTTCGAGCTCCTCGACCTCTTCAACGTTCACCAGTCCGCGTCCTTGATAGTCAACCTTGTCTCCGCGAACGATGGAGCCCGTGGCAAGCGCCTCGACAAGCTTGGCGTAGGTGAGCGGCCCCATCTTTCGGCCGCCATGGAGTTCCACGTGCGAAGGCGTCTCGTCGTACTCACCTGTTGGGCGCGTGAAGTCGTCGAGTGCTTCCGGCACGGGGCTCAGGGATCGCCGCAGCGATCGAATGCTCTCTTTCACCGCAGCGATCGAGTCCATCGATGGCTTCGATTGCACCCACCGTACCAGTGCGGCGAGTTCTGTTCGCGCGACGTCTGGCCGCGGACAGAACGCTCGAAGCGCGCTGGCGAAGCGCTCCGCGCTATCGAAACGTGAAGCTGGGTTTTTGCTTAGGGCGCGCACCAATGTGTCTTTGAGGCCCGGTGGCAAACGGGTGGCTTCATGAAGAACGTCGAGCTTGCAATCGCGTATCGCGAGCAGAACCGCCAACTGGCCGCTCCCCGAGAACATCGGCTTGCCCACGAGCATCTCCACGAGCACGGTCGCGAGGCTAAATAGATCGGCGCGGTGATCAAATGGCTCGGCAGCGACCTGCTCGGGCGCGAGGTACGCGAACTTCCCCTTGAGCATCGCACTTCCCACGTTGCGCAGTGTCAAGCGACTCGCACGCGCTATTCCGAAGTCTCCGAGCTTTACGTCGCCGGAAACGGACATGTAGACGTTCGAGGGCGTTACATCGCGATGAATGATACCGAGCAAGTTACCTTTTTCGTCGGTTGCG
This sequence comes from Myxococcales bacterium, assembly GCA_023248735.1. Classification (GTDB taxonomy): domain Bacteria; phylum Myxococcota_A; class Polyangia; order Polyangiales; family Polyangiaceae; genus JAHFDX01. The sequence goes on along the minus strand of JAHFDY010000049.1, from coordinate 182 downwards.
CCGTGCGCACTTGCCAATCCGTCGAGCACCTCACCCGCGATCCACACTGCAACATCGATGGGCAGGACCTGACTCTCCTGCATCAAGCGGCGCAGGAGCCGATACAAGTCGACACCGTCGATAAACTCCATCGCGAGATAAGGTTCGCCATCGTCGGCCGCACCTGACCCAAACACGGTCAC
>JAHFDY010000215.1 GCA_023248735.1 Myxococcales bacterium | reverse complement strand
CGCGCTCCCGTCGCCCGCTGCATCAGCCAAAGCGATGAATGGGTGGTCACGTCCAGCACTCCCACCGCGCCCCGCGCTCCCGACGCCCGCTGCATCAGCCAAAGCGATGAATGGGTGGTCACGTCCAACACTCCCACCGCGCCCCGCGCTCCCCGACACAAACTAAGGCACCAACCGAGCCAGTACGACCGTGATGTTATCCGGCCCGCCGTTCTTGTTGGCGCGCGCTACGAGTTGCGACGCGCATGCTTCGAGATCGTTCGTGCCGGAGACAATTTCACACATTTCTTGATCGCTGATCGGTCCGGCGAGTCCATCGGAGCAGAGAACGTAAATGTCGCCGACTTCGGGTGTTTCGAATCGCGTGTCGACCTTCACGATTTCCTTCATGCCCAGGGCGCGCGTGATGACGTTCTTGTGCGGGAAGTTCGCGATTTCGTCGGCGGAGAGTCGTCGCATCTTGATGTAATCGTTAAGGAGCGAGTGGTCTTCCGTCAGCTGGGTGAGCTGATCGCCACGAACCCGATACGCGCGCGAGTCTCCTACGTGTGCAATGTAGATACCGTCGGACAACGTAAAAAGAGAGACCAACGTCGTGCCCATTCCGCGCGTGGCGCGATCGCGTTGGGCGCGCTCGTAGATGCGCAAGTTTGCCAGCTTGATAGCAACGACCAGGCGGTTTTCCTCATAGCCGCGCGCCCGGTCCATTTTGTACGGCCAAGTCTTCTCGGTGTCTTCTGCGGTCGTTGCAAAAAACTCGGCAACGGCATCAACGGCCATCTTGCTCGCGATTTCGCCGGAAGCGTGCCCGCCCATCCCGTCGGCGACCATGTAGAGGCCGTGCTGCTCAACGATGGCGAAATTGTCTTCGTTGTGGGGGCGCTTCATCCCCACATTTGTTTCCGCAGCCACCTGAATACGAAACGACACTGATGCGGTCCTTGTGTTGAGCTAGACGCGGCTCATTCGATTTGAGCCGACGTTGCGTCTGTCGATGCTCGCACACAAGCGGGGCGTCACTCAAGGCGGACGAGTTCGATCGGAACGTTGACCATTTCCTCGCCACGGCGGATCTTGGCGGTGACCTTTTCGCCCACTTTCCGCTCGTCGAGGGTGTTGTACAATTCGTCGTAGTCGCTGATCACCTTGTCGTTGATGCCGACAATGATGTCGCCCAGGGCGATACGCCCACCCGTAACACGGTGCGTTCCGCGCAAGCCGGCCTTGTCTGCGGAGGAACCCTTCACGACTGAGAGAATGAGAACGCCGCGAAGGCCGAATCGCCGCTCCCAGTGTTGATTGGGATCGATGCTCACGCCGAGTCCGACTTCTTCGACGCGTCCGTTCTTGATGAGTTGCGGCACGATGCGCGCGATTGTCGAAGCCGGAACCGCAAAGCCGATACCCGCCGACTGTCCGCTGCCGCTGTAGATCATCGTGTTCATACCAATCAACTTCCCTGACGAATCGAGCAAGGGGCCGCCCGAATTTCCGGGATTGATCGCGGCGTCCGTCTGAATCATGTCGCGAATGGTCACACCGCCCGCACCTTGAACCGCACGGCCAAGGGCACTGATGACGCCCGTTGTGAGGGTGTGATCGAGGCCAAACGGATTGCCAATCGCGATCGTCTTTTGACCGACCTCGAGAGAGTGCTTCACGCTGTTGACCTCGATGGGAACCAATGGCTCGGCGGGCGCCTCAATCTTGAGCACCGCGATGTCTTTGCGTTTTTCGAGTCCGACGACCTTCGCCTCGTACACCTGCTGATCGCGCAGCGTTACAGTGAGCGCTTGCGCGCCCGCGACGACGTGAAAATTCGTCACGACGTAACCGCTCTTGTCCCAGATGAACCCTGAGCCCGAGCTCGCATCAACCTCGCTCTGTGTTCCCTCCCAAGGGTTCACCACAACGCGCTTCTGGGTGACGAAGACGGTCGAGGGCGCAACCGATCGGAAGATTCCTACGGAGTTGCGTTCGTCCTCCGTGCGCATCGCGGACTCGTCTGGACGCGGCGCGACCTCAACAGTGGGTTTGGCTGAATCGCCCGGCCTCGCTATCCCGTTGCCATCGGGCAATGGCTTCACGTCAGCGCTCTTTGGATGGCACGCCGCGACTGCGAGCGCGCCAAGTGCGAGCGCGGTACCGCACACAGTTGAGCGAAAAGCCAAAGGTGAAACTGCACGACGGACCAGCACGTTTGTCGGACCCATTATGAACGTCATAGCCAAGAATGGCCTCCTCGTATTCCATCAGAATTGGGCTCTACGCTTCGTTTGCGAATACGCTCAATATTCTCGGAGGATTTCTCGATGCTCAAGACTCAAACGGTTCTCGCGCTTCTGACGATCGCTCTATCTGGTGGCGTGGCTGGCTGTGTCGCCACGGTCCACCCAGGCCCCGGCCACCACCCGCCGCGGCCACATGATCATCCAGGGGACGGCGAAGTCGCACCGCTTGCGGGGTGGAGGAAGCTTGGCGAGCGGGTCGTGAACGGCCCCATGGACCACGATGTGATTGCGGTAGGAGCCGAAGACGGCCGGTTTGCGCGCGTTCGCTTCGTTGTCGAGGGGAGCGCCCTTGAAATGTACGGAATTGTGATCACTTTCGGAGACGGCTCGACGTTTTCGCCGCCGACTCGCCTCGTTTTTGAGCGCATGACCATGACCCGCGAAATCGATCTCCCTGGCGATCGTCGCGTCATCCGCCGCATCGATCTGCGCTACGGAAACCTACCCGGCGGAGGAAGAGCCCGCGTCGAAGCGTGGGCCCAGTAGCGAGCCACACCGCTGCCGTTTGCCCACTTTGTATGCGCGCTTGCCCGGTTGGCGAAGGCACGTGCGCACGTTATCATTGGTGAATGAGACGCACCGAAATCAAAAGGGGCAGGGTCGAGCTCTGCATCGTGCGCAAGACGAAGGCGGCGAGGGCGAAGACTGTGCCCCGAACGTTGCCAAACCTCATTGTTGGTGATGCCAACGCGCTGATTCACATGGAGTGGCCATGGACCGCGGGGCGTGATCTGTGAACCCACCTCGACACGCATGTTGTGGTTTGGGTGGCCGCAGGACAGATTCGAAGAGCATTGCAGCCAAGCGCTGTGGCAGTAGCGACCGTCGCTAGACCAGCGTTGCTTCCGCCCACGTAATCACGTCCTTGCGGGACGGAGCCACAGAAACCTGCACGCCGGTGCGATCCACGATCTGCGCGTTGCCCTGTCCTGGCTGACGAGGCACGCCACGCCCCCAGTTCGCGTTCACAATGTTGATATTGTAACGAAGCGCGATCTCTTTAAAAAGAGTGGGACGTGAGTCTTCGAGATCAACCCACGCACTCGGAAAAATTAACGTGTCGGCCGTCTCGAGTTGCGTGGTTGCTTCATCGTCAAGAAAGTGAACATCGTAGCAAATCGCCAATGTGCATTGGTGATCACCAATGGCAAAGGTCGGGTAGGTGAGGTCACCCGGCGTCGTGGTCGTTTCCGGATGCCAAAGGTGTCGCTTGCGATAGTGCGCGAGCAGCTCGCCGCTCGCCGACACGACCACGTGTGTGTTGAACACGAGCGCGTCACTCCTCTCGACAAGCGGCGCAGCAATCGCAGCGTCCCATCGCTGCGAAAGCGATCGAAATAGCGCCAAGGTTGGTCCGTGGAGTGGTTCCGCAAAGCGTCGCACGTCGCAGTCACCATCCGGGGAAACGTAACCGTTGATGCTACATTCCGGGAGGACGATGAGGTCGAATGCACCGGGCGGAACGACGCTTGCAAGTTCGGCAAGCGTGCGTTCGGCCTGGTCCCACCGCGCAGGAATCTGAATCGCGGCGGCGCGCATTTCAAATTGCGGCAGTAGCGATCACTTGCAGTTACCTTGTGCGACTTGCACCAGGTAACTAGCGTTGCACGCAATGTCGCCAAGTCCACTCGCCTGGTTGTAGGCCGCTGTGCACGACGCCTTCTTCGTCGCGTCTGCGATTGCGTCGCAACACGTCTTCAAGTCTGCACACGTCTTGCCCGTTGCGCCGTCTGGAACGAGGCCCCCGTCCCCGACGCCGCCGTCTGCCGACGCGCACTTGGGTGCTGTGCAAGCGGCGGAGCTTGTGCATTTACCGAGGGTGACAAAGCAGGCCGTGCAGTCTGCAGAAGGAAGGCCGCACGCCGTCCTGCAGGCAGTGTCGCTACACGAGCATGCCGTGTTGCACGTCATGTATGCCTGGCATTTTCCTCCCCAGGTTCCGCTCATATAGCTGGAGCCGAGGCAATCTTTGTATTGGGCGTCGCACGCCGTGGTGAGGCAGGTGGCGTAGTCGTTTTGCTCGGCTTCAGTGCACCCGGAAGTGGGGCACTCTCCGGTCTTGGTGCGCCCAGAGCTCGTTCCTGAATCGCTACTACCGCCGTCCGATGGGCTCGACGACGACGCACATCCGATGGCGCAGATCATTGCGACCGCGCACGAATAAATAGTACCTCTCATGATCAATTTCCTCCCGGCGGACTTCCGCGCGGCATGGAGGGTAAATCAAGTTTACCTTGGGCTGCCAATTCATCTCGAACGTGGGATCGGTCACGTCAAGCGCGACTGTGCGCGCTCAGCTGCCCTGACAACCGAGAAGCACGTTGAACTTTGCTTTGTCGTCGGCCTGAGCTGATGTGCATGTCGACGGGCAGAGCTGCATGACCTTGGGGCTGCTGTTGTTGTCGAAGTAGTAGCCCCCGGTGGACCCATCCGCCGTGCATCCGGCCGCATCGTTTACATGCGTGACCACCTGCCCGGGAGCCACGCCCTTCGGCAGGTACTCAAGCACGATCTTGGTTGGATCAATGATCCCCGCATCCGTTGTCGGGATGGCGATGGTGCATGAAACCGCTTGGCGGCGAATCTCTTTGAGGGCTTGAACCAATACGTCGCCCTCGCCGTTGCCGATGTTCCAGTGATAGCAGCTCGCAGCGCCGTTGCCGCAGGTGCCCGTGAGCTTGGCGATCGCGCTCGTGTGGAGTGCGCCGTTGCCGCCGACGGCAGCCGTCTCGAGCCACGTGAAGCTCGCACCCGTCATGCCGATGAGATAGGTGCGAACGCCCGTCGCCTTAAAGTGATCGTCGATGAGTTTGGCGTTATTCACGGCGCTCAGATCGCAAGACGAAGGTTCGCCGTCTGTAATGAGAATCTGCGTGCGCACGCGCCCCGGCGTGTTGTTGATCGCCGTAAACTTGATCATGCCCTTCAGCGCGCTCGACGTCGGCGTACCGTTGTACGGAACTTTCGCGTTCATGGCCGTATCGAATTGAGCGTTCGGGAGCGTCAGGTAACCCGATCCGAACGGCACGATGGCCGAACTGTACGTGTCACCATCACACTCCGTTCCTGAAACCGATGTGCTAAAAAAGTTCAACGCCGCGCGCGTGCCGACCATGTCGGGCGAGCTAAAAAAGTCCGAGAGCGCGTTGATGGAATGGCACCACTTCGAATTCACGTTCTGCCCAACGTTGCAGTCGCCCGCCGCGGAGTTCGCCGCAAAACCGGGCTCGGTCATGCTGCCGCTCATGTCGAGAATAATGTACGCATCAAGCGGCGCTTCGGATGCGGCGATGCTGGTCTGAACGCACGCGGTGTCCGCGCTTAGCGCCACATCGCCAGCGCCCGTGTCGAATAGGAAGATGGGTGCGTCGGCCTTCGAATCGGCCTTGGCGTCGGCGCTTGCGTCGGTCGGCGGATCAATAACGGGGCTTCCGTCAACCGCCGTTGCATCGGGTGCACTTGCCTCTCCTGCGTCCGCATGAGGGCTCGCGTCGCTTGCGGTTGCGTCGACACTGGCATCTCCCGGGCCGGCGGTTGCATCCTTAAGTGTTGCACCTGCGTCTTCGCGGATAGGCGATTGTCCACAGCCTGCGTTGATGAGGAGAGCGACCGTCAAGACGCGACGCGAGAGGGTTCGCATCAACCGAGTGTACGCGCTTGCAATTCCACCGCAAAGATCCCGTGGGGTCGACAGGAGGTGATAGCGCGCCCAAGGTGGCGAACGCTCATGCAATGTCTTACCTGCCTCGCGGGTGAATCCCATACATCTTGCGTTCCTCATTTGCAGAGCGCTACCATCAGCGCGCTGTAACCGCACGAGGTGCGCGAAGCCGTACGCGCAGCGCCTCATCGAGCTGTAAATTGCAGTAAACGCTGTGTGAAGCTCTCAGCTTTTTTGAGCCTTTGAAGACAACGGCCTTTTTCGTAACGCCTCACGTTGCAAATCGCATCTCTCGCCCCGAGAGATGCTTGCCGTCGTTTGTCTTTGCGGTTCGCAGGTGGCCCGGACCGCCCGCGTCTCATCTGCGGGTGACCTTCGTTGCTCTCGCTGAAACGGCTACGAAATGTTTGCGACCTCGCGCCACAAACGCCAGTCCTCAACTGGGAGCGCGTGTAGGTGCGCGTCCAACGTTCGCGCAGGTGAGTGCGAGGCGCGCGCAGGCGCGATGGCCCGCTCAATTGAGGCAACGCACGACGCGTTCACC
>JAHFDY010000048.1 GCA_023248735.1 Myxococcales bacterium | reverse complement strand
CGGCAACCGCACCGGTGAAAACCGCCGACACCGCCCCAACAGCGACCACCGCACCCACGCCAACCCATGCGGCCGAACCCACTTTCAACGCATCGGCGGCGCGCGCCGCGCTCGCTGAGAAGAACGCGATCCTCGCGAGCTGTAAGCAGCACGGCGTCACGGGCCCTGGAACAATCCAAGTGACATTTTCGCCTGAAGGAACGGTCAGTGGCACCAATATCCCCGGGCCCCCGTACGCAGGAACTCCCGCCGCATCGTGCGTGATCTCTCGGTTTCGTACCGCGAAAATCGCTGCTTTTAGTGGGTCGCCGCAAACGATATCCTATACCTTCAACGTCCCAAAGTGAGGGTCGTTCGGCGGCGATTCGTCAACAAACGGAACTAATGGCGCACGACCCTTTTGGCCTTTCTGGGCAGGTGATTGAAGCCCAATACCGCATCGACCGCGTGGTCGGTGAAGGCGGGTTCAGCGTCGTCTATCGCGCGCACCACCTCGGTCTCGACGAGCCGGTAGCGATCAAGTGTTTGAAGCTCCAGTCCCATCTCGAGAGCGACATGATTCAGGAATTTTCGAGTCGCTTCCGCGACGAGAGCCGCATCATGTACAAGTTGTCGCAAGGCAACCTCGACATCGTGCGCAGCATGACGTCTGGCACCACGGTGGCCCCACTCACTGGCGCGCTCATTCCGTACATGGTGCTCGAGTGGCTCGAAGGGAAATCGCTTGGCACCGATCTGCGCGAGCGTCGTGTTCAAGGGCAGAAGGGCCGCACCATCGAGGAGGTCATCGCCCTCTTTGAGCCCGCCGCAAACGCTGTGACATTCGCGCATGACCAAGGAGTCGTGCATCGCGATCTCAAACCGGGCAACTTGTACCTGAGTAAGACGGCGTCGGGCATTCGCCTCAAGGTGCTCGACTTCGGGCTCGCAAAGATCGTCGATCCAACGGGCGGCATCATCCCGAGCTTCCAAACGATGGGCAACAACACCATTTGCTCGCCTTCCTATGGCGCACCCGAACAGTTCGATCCGTCCGTAGGCAAGATTGGCCCTTGGACCGACGTCTACGCGCTCGGACTGCTTATTCTCGAACTCCTTCGCGACAAGAAGGTTCGCAAGGGCGAGGGGCTTGCGCTGTGCGCGCTCGAAGCACTGAACCCCGAACAGCCCACCGCCACGTCCCTCGGCTTGAAGCTGCGGCCCTCACTTGAGTTGGCTCTTGCGCGCGCAGTCGCGTTCGAACCCACCACCAGGCAAAAAAGTGCGCGCGAGTTCTGGGCGGACATTACAAAAGGAGCCGCGAGGGGCAAGGGATCAACCACGGTAGAGGCCCCTCTCGATGGTGCGACGGTTCTCGACCCATCGCTCTGGGCAGACGATCTTGGAAGCACGAGAGTGCGCGCCGCTGATGAACCACCGCCGCCGGCGTCGATTCGGAGTGACGCACCTCCGTCCGTGGAAGGAACGCTGGTGCTCCGCGAATCACCATTGCGCGCGGCGGACGCAAGCGGCGGCGTTCAAAGCGAGAGCCAGCCTCCGACGCAAGTTGGCAAGCCCCCCGTCAAGACGGCGAACAAGGCCGTGACGCTTCCGATGGGCCCCAAAATTGTGCCTCGCGGAGCCACGACCGCCCCGATTCCCATGACGGCGCAGGCGATAGCACAAGCGCACGGTCCTCCTGCGTCGGGCGGCAATCGTGGTTCGGTGCCACCGCCGACTTCCGGTGAAGCGTCGGCCCCGCAAGCGCCGAGCAGCCAGCATCCGAGCGTTCGTCCCCACCCTCTCGCCCAAACACACTCTCCGGTTTCGGCCTACCAGGGTTCGCTGACACCATCCGGACGAACCAACTTTGGGTTGCTCCTCACGGTGATCCTTCTCGCTGTAGGGCTCATCATCGCAGCGACGATTTTCGCCGCACGCCTTGCGTGGAAGACGAACGGCAACCAAATGCGCGACCCAATTTCGAACGAACGATGAGTCAATCTACTGAACTATTCTCACGTGCACAGCGCGTGATTCCTGGTGGCGTTAATAGCCCCGTGCGAGCCTTTCGCGCGGTCGGAGGCACACCTCGGTTCATTGCGCGTGCTTCCGGCGCGTATCTCTACGACGAAGATAAAGTAAAGTATATTGACTACGTCGGCTCGTGGGGGCCCATGATTTTGGGCCACGCGCACCCCGACGTGGTTTTTGCAATCCAAGACGCCGCCGCAAGAGGCACGAGCTACGGCGCCCCCACTGCGCTCGAAGTGACATTCGCGGAGGCGATCACGGCCCTGTATCCGTCGATCGAAATGGTGCGTGCGGTTTCGAGCGGAACCGAAGCAACGATGTCCGCAATCCGTGCTGCACGCGGCTACACGGGACGCGACGTCATCATCAAGTTCGAAGGCTGCTACCATGGCCACGCCGATTTTCTTCTCGTGAAGGCCGGCTCGGGCGCCGCGACTTTCGGCGTCCCAGACTCAGCAGGTGTCCCAGCGAAGGCTGCTGAGAACACGCTCACGCTGCCGTTCAATGACAAGAGCGCGCTCCTGCGCGCATTCGAAGCGCGGGGCACGGCGATCGCGGCTGTGATCGTCGAACCTGTTGTCGGCAACATGGGCTGCGTGGCTCCGCACGACGGATTCCTCGAAGCAATCGTCGAGGTGTGCAAACGCAACGGCGCCGTGTCCATTTTTGACGAGGTGATGACGGGGTGCCGCGTAGCCAAGTCGGGGATGCAAGGGCGCGTCGGCATCAAGCCGGACATGACCTGCCTGGGGAAGATCATCGGCGGTGGTATGCCACTGGCCGCGTACGGCGGAAGGCGCTCCATCATGGAGACGGTGGCACCGCTCGGTCCTGTCTACCAAGCTGGCACGTTGAGTGGCAATCCTATCGCGGTGAGCGCGGCACTCGCAACGATCAAGCATCTTGACGATAGTCTCTACGAGAAACTCGAGCGCCTCGGAGCGCAAATTGAGGCCGGTCTAAACGCCGCCATCGCCGACGCGAAGATCGAAGCGTGCGTCCAACGTGTCGGCTCAATGTTCACGTTATTCATGACTCGTGGGCCCGTTAATAACTGGGAAGATGCAAAGCGATCTGACACGGCGCTATTTGGGCGCTTCCACCAAGGAATGCTTGCGCGAGGTCACTATTTTCCGCCAGCACAGTTCGAAGCCGCGTTCATCAGCGGAGCGCACACTGAAGACGACATTGCGAACACGGTGATCGCCGCTCGCGAGGTGCTCCACAGTTTGCGTGCGGCTATTTGAGCATTGAGAGTTTTCCCAGGGTTGGCGTTGCAGGTTACGCTTCCGCGACTATGCGTTTGTCGAATCACTTCAGCTGGCCCGTCGTCTCCATTCTTGTGGCATGCGGTAGTGCGGCCATGCCCGCCAGTGATGGCGGAACCGACGCGGGCAACGGCAGCAACGACGGCGCCACCGCTGATGCAGGCGGCGATACCGGTACAGTTGCAGACGCACCCGCCAGCACCGCCACGAAAGAAACGTGCATGGCGTGGTTGAAGGACAACCCGAGCCCTTCGGGTCTTGCCGCACTCACCGGAAGCGGAGCGACTCAGCGATCGGGATTGCTGGGCGAGGGCGGCAAAATTGTGATTCTTGGCGATCGCTACTACACGGTCTCGATTCCGGAGAAGTTCTACACCGCGACGCCTCACATCGTCGTCAGTTCGCTCCACGGCACCGGCGGTTATCCCGAAGCCGACTGGAACGACTGGCACACTGCGATGGCCGACGCGGGTTACGCATTCATCAGCCTCAAGTGGGACGGCGGCACCCAATCGTCCACCAGCGATTTGACCGTCTACTCTCAGTTCAAGCAAATCGACGATGATCTCAAGAAGGTGTGCCCCACGAGCGATGCTCGCCGGTGGCTCCTGGGCTTCTCGGTGGGAAGTGCGCTCACCTTCGGCGTAATCGTGCGCGACACCTCCGACCGCAACATGTTCCTCGGCAACATCGCGAACAGCGGATCGGCATGGAGCCCGGTGAGCACCGGGAAAGAGGTGATGCATCCGAATGTTGAAGCCGCCAAATCGAACGCCAGCGCGTACAACGGCAAGAAGGCGTGGATGTACTGCGGCGAGATGGACACCGATCACGGTTGGAGCATGTGCGAGGAAAATGCTTCCGCAGTCACGTTCGTGAACACGCACGGTGGCGCCGCCACGCTGTACAAGGATCCGACCGGCAAACACGGTGGCCTGCCGAAGAACACGACCGCCCGCGACACCGTTCTATCCTTCATCGCGAACTGAGTCCCTGACAGGAGCGATACCGTCAAACCGTGGAACTATTTACCTTCTTGCCTCTTTGAACGAGGGCCGCTTGGGCGGCGGCGAGACGCGCAATCGGTACGCGAAATGGCGAACAGCTGACGTAGTCGAGACCGACGTCTTGAAAGAAGGTGATGCTCGCAGGATCGCCCCCGTGCTCTCCACAGATGCCAAGCTTCAGTTGCGGCCTGGTTTTTCTGCCACGCTCGATCGCCATTGACACGAGGGCGCCGACCCCCGCGACATCAATCGAAACGAAGGGATCTTTTGGAAGGATTCCGCTCTCTACATAAGCACCAAGAAACTTGCCAGCATCGTCGCGCGACAGGCCCATCGTCGTTTGCGTGAGATCGTTCGTGCCGAACGAGAAGAACTCCGCGGACTCCGCGAGCTCGTCAGCCACGATCGCCGCGCGCGGCAACTCGATCATCGTCCCGAACGTAAATTGTACGCTTTCGTCACTTGCATTGAGATCTTTGACGACCCGCGAGACGATGACACGCATCTTGTCGAGCTCCCCGCGGCTGAGCGCAAGCGGAATCATGATTTCGGGAAATACGCCTCCCTTGCCGTCACGCGCCACGCTGAACGCGGCTTCCAGAATCGCGCGAATCTGCATCGCGTAAATTTCGGGATACGTAATCGCAAGGCGGCAACCCCGATGACCGAGCATCGGATTGAACTCGTGCAGCTCTTTCGTGCGCTGGCCGAGGCGCGCGGGCGAAACGCCCATCGTCTTGGCGAGATCGTCAACTTGCTTTGCCGTTGTCGGCAAGAATTCGTGCAACGGCGGATCGAGCAGGCGAATCGTCACGGGCAATCCGCGCATCTCATGAAAAATGCCGATGAAGTCATTGCGCTGATGGGGAAGTAACTTGACGAGCGCGGTTTCGCGTTGCTCGACGGTCTCAGCAAGAATCATTTCGCGCATTGCAGCAATGCGGCGCTCATCGAAGAACATGTGCTCGGTTCGACAAAGGCCAATGCCCTCCGCTCCGAACGCGCGAGCCGTCCGTGCATCAAGGGGCGTATCTGCATTCGCCCGCACCTTCATGGTACGCGCACCGTCAGCCCACTCCATGAGCTCGGCAAACTCTGCGGAGAGGGCGGCCGGAACCGTCGGGATCGCCCCCTGGTAGACCATGCCCGCGCCGCCATCGAGCGTGATGAGATCCCCCTTTTTCAAGGTAATCGTGTCAAACGGCATGCCGTCATCGGCGTAGAGCGTCACGGCCATTTGCTCATGCGCGTAGTCGATCGAAATCGCGCTCGTGCCCGCCACGCATGGCTTGCCCATGCCACGTGCCACAACGGCAGCGTGACTCGTCATGCCACCACGCGCGGTAAGAATTCCGCGCGCAGCCTTCATGCCGTGAATGTCCTCGGGCGATGTTTCGATCCGCACAAGGACCACCGCGATGCCTTGCCCCGCCTTCTTCTCCGCTTCATCGGCAGTGAACACGATCTGCCCGCTTGCCGCACCGGGACTCGCGGGAAGGCCCTTCGCGAGCGTCTTCTTCGTGGCGGTGGGGTCGAGCGTAGGATGCAAAAGCTGATCAAGCGAGTGCGGGTCCACACGCAGAACGGCTTCTTCTTTCGAGAGCCGTCCTTCCTTCGCGAATTCAACCGCGATCCGCACGGCCGCAGCGCTCGTGCGCTTCGCTGCGCGACACTGCAACATGTAGAGCTGGCCGTCTTGAATCGTGAACTCGAGGTCCTGCATGTCGCGGAAGTGCAGCTCGAGTTGGTCAGCCAACTTGACTAATTGGGCAAACGCTTGGGGCATCTTCCTTTCGAGCGACGTTTCGGGCGCATCGAGGCTTGCTAGCGCTGTGATGGGCATCGGGGTTCGAATGCCCGCCACAACATCTTCACCTTGCGCATTTGGTAGCCACTCACCGTAGAGCGCTTGCTCGCCGGTCGAGGGGTTACGCGTAAATGCAACACCCGTTGCGCTATTTTCGCCGAGGTTGCCAAAGACCATCGATTGCACGTTGCAAGCGGTCCCCCACGCATCTGGAATATCGTGCATACGGCGGTAGTAGATCGCACGAGGATTGTTCCACGACCTAAACACGGCCGTGATCGCGCCCCAAAGCTGCTCGCGAGCGTCATCAGGGAAAGGTTGCCCCGTCGTCTGAAGCACGATCGCCTTGTAAAGCGAAACGAGCTGCTCCAACTCAGCTTCACCAATCTCCGAATCGGGCACCTTGCGCTTGAGTTCTTCGCTGTTTAGACGACCCACGTCGAGGTTCCGAGCGTGCGCCACTTTGACGCGCATTTCGTCGAGGGCATGTTCAAACTGGGCCTTGCCCACCGAGAGCGCAACCGTCCCGTACATGTGAATCAGCCTGCGATACGCGTCGAGCGCGAAGCGGCGATTCTTGCTTCGCTTCGCAAGACCCTCCACCGTCTGGGACGTGAGGCCAAGATTCAGGATCGTGTCCATCATCCCGGGCATTGAGGCGCGCGCGCCCGAACGAACGCTGACCAAAAGCGGATTTGCGGCGTCACCGAATGTGGACCCGCTCGCTGCCTCCACTCTTGAGAGCGACTTCTCGACCTCTGCCTTCAGATCGATTGGTAACTCGCCGTGTTGCAAGAAAGCAAAGCAACCTTCCGTGCTGATCGTTAGCCCCGCCGGCACGGGCAGACCAAGTTGAGTCATCTCGGCGAGACCTGCACCCTTCCCGCCTAGCAAATCGCGACGCGCCGGGTCACCTTCCGCTGCACCACGCCCAAAATAGAACACGCGCTGGGTCATAGGGGGCGATGGTATCAGCGAGCAGCCCCACTGTGTCACACTGAGGGTCATTGGCCCCCAGGCGCATGCCTCCGGCAAGCAAAGCGGCGCAAGTCACAAACGCGAAAAATCAGCTATTTTCCGCAGACACTGCGCGCCGTACGACAACACCTCGAGGCGCTTGCCGGTAAACGGATCGTTCGGATCGTTGACCAGTGTTCCTTCGAAGATCGCATCGAGTCCCGTTGCCATGGTTTCCGCAAATGCCAGTGCCGCTCGCACTTGGGCCTCGCTATGAAGCTCGGCTGTTGCCGACGCGACGCCCCCTACCAGCGTAACGATCGCCTTGTCGTTCTTCGCCGAGCCTTCGAAGGCAATTGCGAGATGCATGTGGGGCTTCGCTTCTTTGCTGATGCCCAAGAGGCGTTTTGACACGAGCTTGGCCTTGTCGAGCCACGCAGCCTGCCCCGTGACCGCCTCGTTGAGCACCCGCGCACGCACCATCGCGTGAGCCGGATAGTCAACGTTCTTACCTTGTTCGGAAAGGGTTGCGTCGGCTACCGAGGTCGACGTCGCCCCCGAAAGCAAGCCGCGCAGCCGCTCTTCGGCGAATGCACCTAGTTTCGCCTGAAGCGCGGCGAGATCGAGGTCGCGCTTTACAAGCCCCGCATCATAAATTCTGTAACTGGCCTCAAACAACCGCGCGAGCGATAGCGTCGCGAGTCCTTCGTGCTTCGCGCTTCCTTCGATCAAGATTCGCAGGACCGCAATGCACGCGCGGCGCAGCGCGTATGGATCAGCCGCTCCGGTCGGCGCAAGACCCACCGAAAAACACCCGACCAACGTATCGACACGGTCGGCAAGCGCGACGACGATCGATACGATATCATTAGCGATTTCATCGCTCGCGCCGATCGGCTTGTAGTGGTCGCGCACCGCGTGCGCGAGTCGCGGATCCTTGCCCGCATGAAGCGCGTACGCCCGCCCCATGTGCCCTTGCAACTCCGGAAACTCACCGACCATGAGCGACACAAGATCGAATTTGGACAGGAGCGCGCCCTCAATCGTGAGTTCGGCAATCGTGGGGTCGAGCTGAAGCATCACGCTTATCTCGCCCGCGAGCGACGCCATGCGCTCTGTCTTTTGCTTTACCGACCCGAGACGATTGTGAAACACGATCCCGGAAAGTTTCTCGACGCGGTCGCTAATCTTGACCTTGCGATCCTCGTCGTAGAAGAACTTCGCGTCTGCCAAACGAGCGCGCATGACGCGATCGTTGCCCTGCGCGATCAACTCCGGCCTGTTCGCCGTATTGACAACCGTGACGTAGTTGGGAAGTAGCGTGTCCTCGTCTTTCTCGACGCAGAAGTAGCGCTGGTGTCCGCGCGCAACCGCACGAATAACTGCAGCCGGCAGGTCGAGAAACTGCGCTTCATACGAGCCGATCACCACGTGAGGTTCCTCTACGAGCGAGGCGTTCTCGGCCACGAGAAATTCTTCCTTGTCGTAGCTGCCACCGGCCTTCGTGGCGGCCTCGGCGACGCGATCCATCATGATGCGGGCGCGCTCATCGCGATCCACGAGCACGTGCCTTTCACGAAGCGCGCTTACGTAGTCTCCGGGGCTCCTTACCTCGAACGTTCCTGGCGAAAGGAAGCGGTGGCCGTACGTCGTGCGACCCGAACGCGCGCCTGCGAAGCTAAAATCGATCACTTCTTGTCCATAGAGACCGACGAGCCACCGCACTGGGCGGCCAAACGCGGTGTCGAAGCTCGCCCACCGCATCGACTTGCGAAACGGAATTTTTGCGCACACTTCGGTGATCGCGTCGCCGAGGAACTCACGGGACAAAAGGCCCTTCTGCTCACGACGACCAACGAGATAACGCCCTGCCTTCTGCTTGCCGCTGGCTCCCTTTTCCACCACCTGCAGCTGCGCCACGGGCACACCCAACTTTTGCGCGAACGCCTCTGCGGCTTTGGTCGGCACCCCTTCCTTGTACGCAGCAGTTTCGGGGGGACCGACTAGCTCTTCGTCGAGATCGTCCTGCTTGTCGGCAACGTCATCAACAATTACTGCCAAACGTCGAGGCGTGCCGAGTGCCTTAACGGCACCATGCTTGATGCGCCTTTGCGCAAGCGCCTCGGTGAAAAGTGCAGGCAGCGCGGCGATGGCGCCGTCGACATACGACGACGGAAGTTCTTCGACACCAATTTCGAGAAGCAACGACTGAGCGGGCATGTGATGAGGCTAATACAGCGCGCGGGAGACGGTCACCCCTTGTGCGTTCTATCGCAAACGCGTTTCGTCGACGGTCGCTTCGATGTCGCAATCGATCTCTCCGCACGCGCCACACTTCGCGCTACCGTAGCGCTCGTGGCTCGCGAAAAGATCACCGCAGAACCCGAACGCGCCTTCTCAGCAACGCTCCAAGGCGACGATCCTCAGTTCGACCGAACGCTGCGCCCGCGTTCCTTTGCCGACTACATCGGGCAGGCGAAACACAAGGAAAATCTCGAAGTCTTCGTCGAGGCCTCCAAGCGCAGAGGCGATCCGCTCGATCACTTGCTCCTCTGCGGCCCGCCGGGGCTCGGCAAAACAACGCTTGCTCATATCTTGGCTGCAGAACGCGGTGTGCAATTGCATACGACTAGCGGCCCGGTGATCGAGCACAAAGGGGCGCTCTTTTCACTCCTCACCACGAAGCTTCAAGCGAACGACATTCTCTTCATCGACGAGATTCACCGCCTTAGCCCGGCGGTCGAAGAGAGCATGTATCCCGCGATGGACGATCTGGTGATCGACGTCGTCACGGGCGATGGTCCCTACGCCAACTCGATTCAGATCCCGCTACAACCCTTCACGCTCATCGGAGCAACCACGCGCACTGGCCTATTGACGGCACCGATGCTGTCGCGGTTCGGACACGTGCTTCGTCTCGACTTTTACGACGTCAAGGATCTTGCCCGCATCGTTACGCGCAGCTCGGGCATTCTCGGCGTCGGCATCGATCAAAAAGCCGCTGAGGCGATCGCGGCTCGCTCAAGAGGAACGCCGCGAGTCGCCAATCGCCTCTTGCGGCGTGTACGCGACTTCGCCGAGGTATTGGGGAGCGGACACGTCGACGTCGCGATCGTCGAAAAAGCCGCCAGTCGACTCGATATCGACGCCGTAGGACTCGACGAAATGGATCGACGGTATTTGCAAATTATCGTCGATCACTACGACGGAGGTCCCGTCGGGGTCGAAACGCTTGCTGCCGCCCTGAGCGAGCCGCGAGACACGATCGAAGATGTCTACGAGCCCTATCTCTTGCAGCAGGGCTACATTGGCCGCACGCCACGAGGGCGTGTCGTCACCCGCCGCGGCTACGAACTCTTGGGGCGCGAGGCTCCGCCCGGCGAGGCCCAAGCAACGCTCTTCAAACCCAGCTAACTGCGCCCACCCACCTGCTTGCATGTTCACGTCAACTGTTCGGGTGCTTGTGAGCTCTCCTCCTGACCCGTACCCTCGGGTCCATGGGGTTGCTGCGCGCCGGGTGCTTTGGTTTTGCGCCGGACGCGGAGCTCACGGATGCGTTGCTAGCGCAAGGCATTGAGCTCTCTGGCGCACCCGATCTCCTCGCGAACGGAATCCAAGTTTGGCTGCTGAGCGAACGCGAGGTGCCCACGCACCACCAAGTCGCGAACCAACACCGACGGCTAAACCACGTGCCAGTGCTCGTAGTTCGTGCAGAGGGCCAACGAGAAGAAGTTCCGCAAGTTGACAGTATCGCAGTCGACTTTATCGACGCTCCGCTTCACCCCAGCGAGCTATCGCTCCGAACGAAACGCCTATTTTCACTGGGAAAATCGATGCGTGCGCTGGAGCGCAAGGAACGTGACTTGTCGCTCGTTCTCGAGCTCACTCAAGCACTTGCGTCGAACCTCGAGTTCTCCGGCATCATGTTTACGGCCGTGCGACGCATCGCAGAAGTCGTGAAGGTTGACCGCGCATCTGTCGTGCTCGTCGAGCCACAAGGACTCACGGGCTACGTGGTCGCAACGTCAGACGACGCTGCACTTCAGAACCTTCCCATCTCGCTCACGAATTACCCCGAGATCAGGCAAGTCCTCGAAACCCGAGCGCCACTCATTCTGTCGGACGCGCGGCCCCATCCTCTGCTCGATTCGCTTAAGACAAACGACGGTCGGCCTGCGACGTTCTCAGCGCTTGCAATCGTTCCGATCGTTTTCGGTGAACGCGCAATGGGCGTTCTCTTCCTCCGCGCGAAGCAAGCATTTGCCTTCGGCGCCCACGAACTTCGACTCTGCCAGACGGTCGCCGGCGCGGTCGCAATAGCGCTTCGCAACGCGCGCGTGCTCCAATCACTCCGTGCGCAAACCGAAGAGGTCACTGTCGCCCGCGTCGAAGCCGAACGTCGCATGCGATCGCTTCAACGTTTCGCCGACTACTTCGAGAGCGCCGCTGAAGGCATCGCGGTTTTCGGAATCGAGGGCCAAGTGCTCTTCGCGAATCCGCAGGCTCGGGAAATCACGGGTTACAACATCGAAGAGGCCCGAGTCGCCGGCGTCGCCACGCTCGTCGCCGAAGCGCCTGACCGTATTGAGCGCCTCATCGAGGGATTCAATGCAGGGCGCTTTCCTCGCGACGTTGACTTTCGCCTGAGGCGCAAAGACGAGAAAGTTATCACCCTAAGTGTCAACTTCAGCAGCGTCTTGCGCGCGGACGGCGTCGTCCTTTGCACGTTCCGCGACGTCACCGAGCAGCGCGAACTCGAAGCCGAACTCGTAAAAACGAAGGCGTTCCTCGAGCGCGTGGTTGACGCGTCGATCGACGCGGTGGTGAGCATCGACAACACGGGAGCGATCGTCTCTTTTAATCGCGCCGCCGAACGATTGGTCGGTCGAAGCACCGATGAGATCGTGGGACGTCACATGCGCACAATCTACCCCGAGCGCATCGGCGACGAGGTGCTCGACCAATTGTCCGCGGGCAATGGTCGTATTGAAGGTGCGCGGTCAGAGATCCTCGGACGCGCAGGCGATCGCATCCCCGTGCTCCTCTCGGCCGCGCAGCTTCAAGAACACGGCGAGCCCGTTGGATTTGTCAGCGTCCTAACCGACTTGCGCGAACGCCTCCGCATGGAGCAGGAGCTCGCGACAGCACAAGAGCAGCTGCTCGCGAGAGAACGCGAAGCTGTGTTAGCGGAGGTTGCAGGCGCGACAGCGCACGAACTCAATCAGCCACTCACGAGCATCATGGGATACGCTGAGATCCTGCGACGTGAAGGGAGCCATTCCTCTCGCGCGGCCGAAGTGATCGCGCGCGAAGCCGAACGCATGGCCGAAATTGTTCGCAAAATTGGCAAACTGACGAAGTATGAGACGAAGAGTTACGTGGGCCGAGCACGTATTCTCGATCTCGACCGAGCGAGTATCGAACCAGACCCCCCACCCTTACCGGAGCAGAAATGAGCACCGATAGACGTTCGAGGGATCGGTCTGATACTAGTTCGCTTGCCTTGACAGCCGTTCCAGCGAGCAGCACCCACGAAGAATCGGGAAGCAGTTCTTCACCGTTTTCTGCGGTCGAGTCCGGTACAAGCGCGACAGTGCCAGCCCACGTGAGCGACCACTTGCCCGGCCCATGCCTCGACGAGCTGCTGACACTCTCTCTCGATTCGGCAACGCCACTTGATCTGTTCGTCAATTTACTTAACTTTATTGCGAGAGCATTGCCTGATGCGCACGTCGGTGGAGTCGTTCACGATATTGACCGATCGATATTCCATACGTTTGTCCAAAGCCCCGAAGAGTCGACATTCCAAAGCACGACTCCGCCCGGCCCTCCCTTTGAGCCAAGCACACCCATGGTCTCGGTGGCAGTCGACCTCGAGAACTGTCTTGCTACCTTCTATGTAAGCCGCACCGATTCAGCGGTGCGACACGCCCACATCACGGCCCTTCTCGGACGAGTCGCCGATGTCTTCCGAGCGTCGTGCATGCGCACCGGCCAGCTTGAGCGCGCGCAGAGCGAGATCGAGCGTCTCCGCGGCCTCGAGGAGGCAAGCGCCGAGAACACGAAGCTCGCGTCGCTTGGGCAATTCGCCGCCGGCGTCGTCCACGATCTCAGCAGCCCCCTCACCTCTATCGTGGGGTATGCCGACTACCTTATTCAGAAATCATCGCTCGCATCGCTGCCACCGGATCCGGAAGACTTCGACCGCCTCCGTCGCATCTCGGATTCTGCCACGCGCATGCTGCGTTTCGCACGCAGCGTCGTGTCATACGTCCGGCCGTCACCCGACACGCGCGCGTTTTGCTCCGTGCACGCCCTGCTCGATGACGCGTTGTCGTTCTGCGAGGAGGAACTACGTACAGTGGAAGCTCGCATCGTTCGCGACTACGCACCCGGCCAAGTGCTGTTGCGCGGTTCACCCGAGCCGCTCACGCAAGCTTTCGTCAACCTCATTAACAATGCCTGCCATGCCATGCAGCCGGGAGCGGCCGTCTTACGCATCGCCACGCGCGTAGAGAGCCAGAAACGCGTTGTCCTCACATTTGAGGACAATGGCAGCGGCATCCCTCCTGAGCACCAGGCCCGTATTTTCGCGCCATTTTTCACCACAAAGGTGGCGGGCAAAGGCACCGGTCTTGGCCTCTCAATCGTCAAACGCATTGTTGAGGAGCATGCCGGCACCGTCACCGTCGAGAGCGGCGAGTCCCGTGGCACCCGATTTGTGATCGCCCTCCCGATCGACCTCGTGGCACCGTCGCCAGTCCCATAGGCTCCGCGACCAAACCGTGGTGTGGAACGCAAACAAGTTCCACGTTTACAGAAGCGCGCGACTAAAGTTACCGTCCTGTTCGTGAACCGCATACGCGTTACCGAGGCCCTAAGGCTCGGTCTGCTGGCTGCTCCGGCCTTAAGCCTAACGTTGGGGAGTGCCCTTGCGGCCCCAACGATTCAACTGAAAGGGCGCATTTCGGGTTACGAAAAGCTCGTCCCCGAAGTGAGCACAGAGCCGCAGCGAACGCCGCAAACGTCGTACGCTTGGCGAATTCCGTGGGCGCTGCGCGCGCGCTTCCCATTGCTTGTGTCGCGCGAAATTTGCGTCGTCGCTTTTCCGGCCAACGCCGTGAAAGACGCACCTGCGCTCGATCCCGTGCTCATCAAAGTGACTGGCGGGCGCACGAATCCAGTCACCCTCGTCGTGACGCCGGGCACGCGAATCGCCTTCAAGAACGGCGATCCATTCGCGCATGACCTCACGTCGGCGGCAGCCAATTGGTCGCGCGCTCCCCTGCAACCAGGAGGCACCCGCGAGTGGAGCCCAACGGCGCCAGGAGTTGCCGAGTTCCGCGACGAGTTCTTTCCGAGCGTGCGCACATTTGTGGTCGCCGAAAAGAACGTGGCGGCCTTTGCGTTTCCATCTGACAAAGACGGTTCGTTCGTCTTCTCCCTTCCGGCGGGCGACTACACGTTGAAGGCGTACTTCGGCGGCCACCCGGTCGGCAAGCCGATGACGGACGTGAAGGTTCCACAGCGAGGCCCCGCCGAGCTCAAAGAAGCCCTCGTCGTCAGCGCGGAGAGCAAGTGATGATCCTTAGCCGATTCTGGTACGCGCTCTTGGCCGTGCTCGCGGCGACTGCGGTGGGCTTCGCGTTTGCGCTCACGTTCCTCTACAACCAGCGCGAAGAGAGCCACAATGCGACGCAACTCGCGGCCGACAGCCAGACGGTCGAATGGGCCTTCAAGATCGATTCGCGACGTCGCCTCGACGCGCTCATACCGCTTGCGGCGAATCCAGCGATTGCAAGTCACGCGAGTGAAATCGTTAATGCCTCCGACGCGAACAAAGCCTCGAACCATCGCCGTGAACTCAAGAAGGCGCTCGTCACGGTCTCGCCAGCGGCAAAAGAAGCCAACGGCGGTTCCTATGCGCCTGATGTCGTCATCATCGTAGGTCGCGACGCGCATGTTCTCGGGTTTGAGCGCGTGCTTGCAGAGGCCGGCAAGGGCCGCTTGCCCGCATGGTTCGACACAATCGAGCAGAACCCAGACTTCGAGCTTGGCGGATATTTCGCGGTGCTCGATGCGCTCGGCGGTTTCGAGCGCGATGATCTTTGGCAGCTTGGCGATCACATCTTTCTCGTCGCCGCACGACCCATCGTTGTTGAAGGTGCCACGCAGCCTATCGGGGCAATCGTGGGCCTCAAGGCCATCGATGATGATTTCGTCAAGGCACTTGCCAAATCGACACGTACGAGCATCGTCTTTTTCGCACGTGGCAAACGCGTAAGCGCGGGCACCGACGGCTCGCGCGATCCGGCGGAACTCGATGAGGAGCTTGCGACCCTCGCCCACAACCAAGATTTCAAAGACAAGATGCGCACAGAGCCTCGTGCGATACGACCAAGCGTAAGCGCAACGTTTGTTCGGCTACCTGGCGAAGCGTCGATGGCTGGCTTCGCGGTAATTCGTCAATCCGACTATCTTTCGACGCCACTCGAGGCACAGGTACGACTACCGCAGAACTTCAAAGAGCACCTTCCCGTGCCCCTGCTCGGCGCTATCGTGGCCATCACTTTCCTCTTGGGCCTAGCGCTCACCTACCTGGAGCACACGATTCCGCTTCGTGCTCTACGTCGTCAAGCAACTGAACTTATGCAAGGTGACACGGACTCTCTCGCCCCAGCCAAGTTGCGAGGTGTCTACCGCGAAGCCGCCGACGCGATCAACGACGGCATTGAGCGCGTGCTCATCAAGCGCGGCGGCATGAGCAGTCGCCCCGCCGACCTCTCTGCCATCCTTGGCCCTGTGGGCGGGCAAAATCAGATGAGTGCGTTCGCGCTGCCGGGAAACGAACCCGCGAGCACGCCCGTAAGCGGAGGCCCAGGCTTTGCGCCGGGCTTTGGCATCCCGGTCAGCACCTCCCCTTCGGCACCACCGCCCGCGCCTCGCCACAACGCTTCCCCATCCGCCCCGCCACCCCGCAAGGGTCCACCACCACCGCCGCCACGCATGCGCCAACCTGTCGACAACGAAGCGACCGCCGTCGGCATGGCGCCCCCTGAACGTGCGCGCGCCCCCTCGACGTCGCAAACCACCGAAGAAGCCGACTGGCTTCGCGTGTACGAAGAGTTTCTCAGCATGAAGCGTCAGTGCGGCGAACCCGTTGAAGGCCTTACGTTCACCAAGTTCGCGGCCACGCTTCGCAAAAATCGTGACGCGCTCATGTCACGACACGCGTGCACGGCGGTTCGATTTACGGTTTACGCCAAAGAGGGCAAAGCCCAACTCAAGGCCTCGCCAGTGCGCGATTCGTGACCCTATTGCTCGCGATCGCCCCCCACAGGAGCTAGTCCGATGTCCGATATTCGCAACGTCATCATCATTGGTTCTGGCCCCGCGGGTCACGCCGCTGCGATTTATGCAGCGCGCGCTAACCTGAAGCCGCTGATGTTCGAAGGCATGGTCCGTGGCGGAGTGCCGGGCGGGCAGCTCATGATCACGAACGACGTCGAGAACTATCCGGGCTTCCCGCACAAGATTACGGGTCCCGATCTCATGGCGGCGTTTCGCGACCAGTCGATCAATCAGGGAGCTGAGATCCAAACTGAAGAC
The DNA here is from genome assembly GCA_023248735.1 of Myxococcales bacterium. GTDB lineage: Bacteria > Myxococcota_A > Polyangia > Polyangiales > Polyangiaceae > JAHFDX01. The sequence continues at coordinate 9,083 of JAHFDY010000048.1, read as the reverse complement.
GTCAATAAAGTTGACTTATTAAGAGGGGCGCCCTTCTCCATCTTTGTGGGCGACGACAACATTGAGTTTCAGGCGCGCACCGTCATTATTGCCACCGGCGCACAGGCCAAATGGCTCAACATCGAAAGCGAGCACGCCCTAAAGGGCCGAGGCGTATCCGCGTGTGCGGTGTGCGACGGCGCGTTTTTTCGCAACCAAGACGTCGCAATTGTCGGCGGTGGCGACACCGCGATGGAAGAAGCCATGTACCTTTCGGGCCTTTGCAAAACCGTCACGCTCGTTCACCGACGCGATTCATTTCGCGCGAGCAAGACCATGCAGGACCGCGTACTCGCGAACCCGAAGATCAGGCCGATTTACAATTCGGCCGTCGAGGAGGTTCTCGGCGTCGTCAAGGGCGAAGTTACCGGCGTCAAATTGAAGAACTTGGTCACGAATGAAATCAACGACGTCGCCGTCACTGGCCTCTTCATCGCAATTGGCCACACGCCCAACACCGACCTTTTCACCGGCCAGCTCGAACTGCACGACAACGGTTACATTAAGACGCGTCCTGGCACGTCGAACACCAGCGTGCCCGGCGTCTTCGCGGCGGGCGACGTGCAGGACTTCATCTACCGCCAAGCCGTTACCGCTGCAGGAACCGGTTGCATGGCCGCACTTGATGCCGAGCGCTGGCTCGCAATGCAAGGCGGACACTAAAGGTGCCTTCTAAATCCGCCCTCAACACGACAACCCCGGAAGCTCGGCACACCGGGAACACAGGATGACAACCATCATGACGATCGAAATTGGCGCAGTACTTCCCGACGCGACGCTGTACGAATCGACCGAGTTCGGCGAAGCCTGTCCGCTCGCACCCGCGAAGGTGAGCGTGGCGCAAGCCGCGAGCGGCAAGCGCATCGTTATCTTCGGCCTTCCGGGAGCGTTCACGCCAACGTGCTCGGCGAAACATGTGCCCGGCTACCTCGCTGCGCTTGAACAGCTAAAAGGCAAGAAAGTTGACGAGGTGTGGTGCGTATCGGCGAACGACGGCTTCGTTATGGCCGCATGGGGTCGCGATCAAAAGGCGCTCGGCAAAATTCGATTTCTCGGCGACGGAAACGCTGAGTTCGCAAAAAAGCTTGGCCTTGACGTTGACCTTACGGGTGGCGGCATGGGCACGCGCATGCGCCGTTTTTCGATGTTTGTCGACGGTGGCATCGTCAAGAATGTGAACGTCGAGCAACCCGGCAAGTTCGAGGTGAGTGACGCCGCGACAATCCTCTCGCAGCTCACATGAGTTGCGGTGACACATCGCGCCCCCTCGCATACGATGCGCCAATGTTTCGTGCGAAGCTTCTCTCGGTTCTCCTGTTGGGTTCGGTAGCGTCAGCGGCAAGCCTCGCGGCCTGTGGGGGGAACGAAAGCGCCCCGGTCGCGCCTACGAACGACCCCGCCGTATCCACCGCGCCGCCCACTGAGGCCCCGTCAACCCCTGACGCCTCCGTTGGGGCGCCACTCGCCACTGCGGTACCCGAAGTGCCGGCGAAGGTAACCATGTCGCCGATTCGCAGCAGCGCGCTGCTCGCGAAGCTCACGGAATTGAAACTCGATCCCAAAGCGCTGCCATCGCTGCACAAGCTCACCAAGGATCAGCGCAACGGCGTCATGAAACTTTTCGCGGAATCGCTCGGCATCTCTTGCAACGGTTGTCATGAAGAGGGGGCGTTCAAGAACCCAACGCGCCGAAAGAACATCGCCAGCAAAATGTGGGACGAGTACGCGGTCAAGCTGTCCATGACGAGCGGCGAACCGCTCTTCTGTGACTCCTGCCACCAAGGAAGGGCCAAGGTACTCGACCGAACCGACAAGAAAGTCGTCGCCAAGTGGATGGGCGAGAACTTCGACCAGGGCCTCAAGCAAAAAGCCAAAGGCGCGGAGCACGGCTGCGGCGCGGCCCAATGCCACAAAGATGAGGATTATCAATTCCTTACAAAGTGGTCGGGCGGCCTCAAGTAGATTGGGCAACCGCAATTTCGCGTGGAAAATGCGGACCTTGACGCAGCAGAATTCCAAGGTCGTTGCAACAACAACACGGTAACGATGTAGGTTTTCTTGCGATAGAACGCACGTTCAGGTAAGTTCATGCGTCATGCAAGGTCTTACCAGCCGCCAACAGATGGTCCTCGATTTCATTCGCTCGTCGATCGTCGACCGCGGCTACCCGCCAACACTCCGCGAAATCGGCGCGAGAATGGGCATTCGTTCAACGAACGGAGTGAACGACCACCTCCGCGCGCTCGAGCGCAAAGGGTATCTCACCCGAGAAGACATGAAGAGCAGGGCGTTGCGACCTACTGATCTCGGGGGCAGCGCTGCTCAAGTGGCCACGCAACTCCCGTTCGGTGATGTCGCGAACGACGAGAACGTCGTCGAAGTCGCCATCGTGGGTCGGGTCGCGGCGGGCGTACCGCTCCTTGCCGAGGAGCACGTGGTGGACACCGTGCGCATCGATCGCGGACTCGTCAAAGGTGGGCGCGAAGTATTCGGCCTTCGCGTGACCGGCGACTCAATGATCGAGTGCGGCATTTTGAACGGCGACTACATCTTCGTGCGCAAGCAAATTACCGCGCAGCGTGGCGAGATCGTCGTCGCACTCATCGGCGACGAAGCCACAGTGAAATACTACTTCCCAGAGAAGGACTACATCCGCTTCCAGCCCGCCAACAAAGACATGGCGCCGATCTTGGTGCGCGCCAGCGACTTCAGACCGACCATGCTCTTGGGCGTCGTCGTAGGCGTGTATCGAAAAATGTGACCGCTTCGTCCCGACGAAGCGAAAAATGTGACCGCTTCGTCCCGACGAAGCGAAAAATGTGACAGCTTCGTCCCGACGAAGCGAAAAACGTGACGGCTTCGTCCAACGAAGCGAAAAATGTGACCGCTTCCTCCGACGACGCATAGGTGGCTATTCAGGTGCAACTTCTTCGGTGGCCGTGAGAACGTAGCCTTCCTTCTTTCGAATGCTCAGCAAACGAGCAACGTGCTCGGCGGCAGCTGCAATTGACGGCAACACTTGTGCAATGTTGTTCGTCACGATGCGCTGTCCCGTCACCAGGATGATCCACGGCTTCGGTGACTCGGGATGGGTGAGCGTGTAGCGCATCGTCGCCGGCGGCGTTTCGCCCAGCAGCGTGCGCCCGTCGGTACTTGCAACCTCGCGATACCCCTTTTCGATCTTCTCTTTGACCAAAGTTTCAGCAGCAGGCCCGCAAAATTCGGGCGATGAGAAGGTCTTGGTGCGCGTCTGCCCCGCTGTCCCGGTGCGACCGAAGTGCAAGGTGTACTCACCCGCTGAGAGCGTGATCTCCCAAAATTTGTTGAGCGGTCCCTCGCTGAACTCGAAGCGACGTGTGGCCATGACTACCGTTCGCACGGGGGACGACGGCCGTCGAGAGCCGTCTCATCGCAATCTTACAGCAATGTCCAAGTGGGGGATGTTCGCCGGGACGACATTGACTTATGGTGACGCCGCCCCACGGCTATGACCTTCGGGGTTTCGGCCAGGATTTCACGATAGGAGACGCACACGTGAAACGCTCGCAACTCGCGAAGCTCTTCGTATTGGCAACTGCACTTGTTACTTTTTCAACCGCGTCGAGCGTGTTCGCTGTCGACAAGAAGGTCGAAACCGCAGCAAAAGAACTGCAGAGGAAGGCGATCGAAGAAGACAACCTGGCGACCAACTACGACGCGGCAGCCAAAAAACTGCAGCAAGCCGTGACCAAGTGTGCCGGTGACAAATGCGAGAAAGCACTCAAGGGTGCACTCAACCGTGACCTCGGCGCGATGCTCCTTCTTGCTGGCAAGAAGGACGAGGGCATCGCAGCGTTCATCGAAGCGCTCACGATCGATCCCACGCTGGTGCTTGACGCTTCCTACAAGACCGCGGCTCTCGACCGAGAATGGGAGAGCGCGAAAAAGAAAGCCGGCATCGAGACGGTTCCCGAGAAGCCCGAAAAACCGGTCAAGCCGACCAAGCCAACGAAGCCGACCACACCTCCGGTCGAAGGCGCCATCGCGGGCGACTTCCAGCACACCCCGGCCTCCGGGCAAGCCGTGCGCACGCCTCTTCCGATCTACGTTGAGTACGCGGGGGAAGAGAAGGTGACGAAGGTCAAGGCGAAGTACAAAGGCTTCGGCATGACCGATTGGAAAACGCTCGATCTCGCGAAAGTAGGCGATGGTTACGGCGCCATGATCCCGTGCGCAGACGTCACAGTTGGCGACTTCAAGTATTACATCCAAGGGATTAACACAGAGGGCGATCTGGGCCCGACCTCCGGCGATCGCAACAACGCCTTCCACGTCAAGATCGTCAACGAACTTGATGAAGGCGCGACAGCCCCTCACCTTCCAGGACAAGAAGCACCCGCGCAGTGCAAAGAAGCGAGCGATTGCCCACCCAACTTCCCAGGGTGCAAGAAAGAAGGACCCGTAGGCCCCGTCGAAGGCTCCGAAGAGCTTCGCGCAGAGGGCGACGCGTGCGAGTTCGACAATCAGTGCAAGAGCAAGAAATGCAACGCCGACAAGTGTACGGCACCCGACGACCGGGCCAAGTTCGCGCGTTTCTGGGTCGGGGTGGCGGGTGACCTCTCATTCACGGCAATCTCCGCACAGACGTCCGTCTGCTCGCTCGACCCATCCAAATCGGCGTCGAATCCACCGCCGCTTAATCCTGGCTATGCCTGCGTCGATCCAGCGACCGGCGGCGACTATCCATTAACGGCAGACCAGTCGAATGCGCTGTCCCCGACGCAAGGCAACAAAATCAAGAGTGGCGGCTTCGTCTTCGGCAACATCCGCGCGCTGGCATCATTCGACTATGCACTCAACCGCAACTTCATGCTTGGCGGGCGTTTTGGATACGTCTTCAACACATTTCCGGGCAGATATGTATCGACGAGCTTTGCGCCCGTTCACGTGGAACTGCGCGGCTCCTACGCGATCGGCGACAACGCCCTCGGCAAAGCGGGCTACTCCACCGTCGTCCACCTCGGCGTCGGCGTGAGCCAATACGACGGCAAGGTTACGGCGAGGGTCGTCGAAACCGATCCCCTTACAGGGAGCACCGCCATCGAACGTGACGTGAACGCGTGGCAAGTCACCTCACCGTTCTTCTTCTCCGTTGGCGCCGCCGCGCGCTATGCGTTCACGCCTCGGGTTGCAACGAGCCTCGGCCTGAAGTTTGTGGGTGCTGTGGGTGGCGGCGGCTTCATGCCGAGCCTGGCGCCTGAGCTCGGCGTGCAATTCGGGTTCTGAGTTCCGGTCGAGAGAGGGCGTTGGCCCCAGGCACACCACCGTGGCCACGACCACCGACCACAGCCTCATCGCGGCAGAAAAACGCTCCTGATGCCCAGGATCATGCGGCGGATCGATCGTGCGCGCGATTCTCGCACGCCAAATTGCAACGATGCCTTGACCACACCCGATCGGGGTTCCATATACGCCGCGCGGGGCGCAGGGGAGCTAGGCGTTTTGCGGCAACAAACAAATCTTGGAGGTTCAGTTTTCCATGAATATCGCAACATTTTCTAAGCTCTTCGCGTTCAGCTCCGTCGCCATCCTTATCGGAGCTTGCAGCGGAGACGCAACGTCCAGCACGGACACGGACGGCAACGAAGTCAGCGTCGATGAGGCGCTTAAGGCGAAGGTCACACCGGGTACTTTCAAGTTGTACTCAAAGGCTCACGTGACACCGAGCACCAGCTGCGACCTGTACACGCAACTCGATCTCAAGTCGGCGTACTACTCGACAGCCACGCTCGAGGAGCACGTGGGGTGGCAAGGCGGCATGCACTGTGAGATCGCCGTCGTCCCTAACAAGCGCACCTACCGCTTGAAGCTGGACGGCACGAGCTGTGGCTCGCGCATCTACACAGGTAGCTTCACCAAGAGCGGTGAACGTTCTGAGATCAAGATCACGGACAACCGAACGCGCACATGCAAGGACATCGTTGCCGCAAAGGTCATCGTCGAAGAGAAGAAGAACGGTACCACGACCAAGAAGTACAGCTACGACGGCGGCGGCAGCGAGAGCGCCATTTGGCCTTCGGACGCGAAGACGCTCGTCGCGCAGACAAGGGGTGGAGGCTTCACGCCGCAACCACCAGCCGGCTCGACCTGCACCTTCGGCGCAACGAAGTACTCCCTCGATGTCGCAACGAAGAAGGTCTCGTGGGAAGTGTGTGAGTTCATCGACTGGACCACGCCAATGAAGCCCAAGTCGGGCACCACCACGCTCAGCACATCGAAGTACGCGACCGTGGTCGATGCGATCGGCGAAGTCAGCATTAGCACTGACTCGATCTGCGGCGCAGACAAGCCGTTGCTCACGCTCACCGTAACGTCACCGAGCGAAGGCACGAAAACGTTCACCGACGATTTCTATTCTTGCCGCGGCGACGGTACCTACATCACGAACATCGAGGGCGTTTTCGACGCGTTCCGCGACGCGGTCGGCCACTGAGCAAATAGTCAACAAGGTTAACAACATGAAACTCGGCGGGGCACACACCTCGCCGGTTTCATTTTGTCGACGCCTTGTGAACGAGGCTATGCCAGCCCGGCTTCGACGCGCAGTGACTCCATGCACGCCGAAAGCGGATAGCCTGAGCGATTCGAGCGCCGTATTGTGTCGCGATGCCTGTCCGTCCTTCGTTTGCCGAGGCCGAGAGTCACCTGCAGAAGAGCTGCGCGCTCATGCGTCGCCTCGTGCAAACGATTGGCCCATGCGACCTGTTGCCAATCCGCAGGCGAGCACCCTACGAATCGCTGATGAGGGCCATTGCCCACCAGCAGCTCAACGGAAAAGCCGCCGAAACGATTTTGGGTCGCTTCGTGGGCCTCTATTCTGGCAGCGCCTTTCCAACACCCGAGGAAGTTATCGCAACCGCGCACGAAAAACTTCGTGGGGTCGGCTTCTCGGAGGCAAAAGTTAAGTCACTTTACGATATTGCGGCAAAGACGTTGGACGGCACCGTTCCGACCACGCGAGCCATCGTCAAGATGACGGATGCCGCCATCATCGAACGCCTCGTGTCCGTCCGCGGCGTGGGACGCTGGACGGTCGAAATGCTCCTCATCTTTCAACTTGGGCGCCCCGACATCCTGCCGGTCGACGACTTCGGTGTGCGCAACGGATTTCGCGTGATCCGCAAACTCGAGAACATGCCGACACCCAAAGAACTCGCCCTCTTCGGACAACGTTGGGCACCCCACCGCACGGTCGCCGCTTGGTACCTTTGGCGCGCCGCCGACCGCGACAAGATAAGAGCGGCAAAAGCAAAAACGAAAGGCAGAGGAAAGTGACGATGCGCAGCCGACCGCCAGAGCAGAAGCCATTACCCGCAACCTTAACCGTTTCCGAAGGGCGCGACCGCTACCTTAATGAAAATGGTTTCACGCTCGAAGGTTACGACAAGAAGTGGACACCCGCCTCGGTCTTTGGGCTCAGCTTTTCGATTCCAAACACCCGCAAGCATCGCTTGGCCATCATGCGTCACGACCTCCATCACGTCGCGACGGGTTATGGCACCGACCTCATCGGTGAGGCAGAAATCTCCGCCTGGGAACTGCAGAAAGGCGTCCGCGGCGTCGGCTTCTACGTTGGTGCCCTCATCGCGAGCGGTGCTTTGATGGGCCTCATTATCGCGCCGCGACGCACCATCGCCGCGTTTCGCGCGTCGGGGACGTCGGCTTCGTTGTTCGAATCGGAACTCACATACGACGCCTTGCTCGCCATGAGCGTCGGCGAGCTGCGCGAAATTCTCGACGTTCCACACGACGGTGCGGCGCTCGTTCCACGCAGGTTGCACTCGAACGCGCCACCACTCCCGGCAGGCTGAAACAAGCCCCGACTTGCACGAATCGGAGAACCGCACAGGAGCGTCGGTTACGACGACGAATACCGAGCAAATAATGGGGGATCCTTGTGGTAGCAAATCGTGCTATCTGCGGGGCGCCATGCCCGAAAACGACTCGTTCGCCTCCCTCTTCGAAGCCGACACAAAAAAGAGCGACGTTCGACGCAATCTGCCGCGAACGGGCGAGACCATCGAAGCGCGTGTGGTTCAGGTCGGCAAGGAAGCCATCTTCGTCGAGCTCGATGGCAAGACCCCTGCATTCATCGACGCGAGCGAAGTGCGTCTCGAAGATGGGACAATTCCGATCAACGTCGGTGACAAATTACGCGCAAGAGTCACGAGGGTTGACCATGCGACCGGCGAGGTCCAACTCTCACGCGGCACGACTGCGTCGGGTGTCGGAGTGGCCGCACTCGAGCAAGCACGGGCTGCGGGCCTCGCCGTGGATGGCAAGGTGGCATCGGCAAACAAGGGCGGCTACGAAGTCGATCTCGGCGGCAACATACGAGGCTTCTGCCCGATGTCGCAAATTGGCGAGCGCGTTACCGATCCGCAACAAGTGGTCGGCCGCACGCTGCAATTTCTCGTTTCCGATATTCGCGAGAACGGCCGCAACGTCGTTTTGTCGCGGCGTTCTCTCGTCGCGCGCGATGCAAGAGAGGCAAGTTCACGGTTGCTCGCCGAGTTGAAGCCCGGGAGCACTGTACGCGGAACGGTGACTGGCGTTCGCGAGTTCGGTGCATTCGTGGACCTCGGCGGGATTGAAGGACTCATCCCGACTTCTGAGCTTAGTTATGATCGAAGTGCGAGTGGCACCGTGAGCGCGGGTGACACGGTTACCGTCCTCGTGCGTGAGGTCAAAGAAGTCACCGGAAAGACGGGCCAGCAAGAGGTACGCATTACCCTGTCGCTCAAGGCGCTTGCCCAAGACCCTTGGGACGACATCGAATCGCTCATCGCGCCCGGCAAGGTCGCGATCGGCACGGTGACGCGCACCGCTGAGTTCGGCGCCTTCGTGCGACTCGCAGCCGGTATCGAAGGCTTGCTGCACATTTCCGAGATGGCGACGGGCAGCGGAAAGCTCGAGCCCGGCTCGCAAGTGAACGTCGTCGTGCGCGAAATCGATCGCGAGAAGCGCAAGTTGTCGCTCGTCCCCGCTCCCGCCGGCCTAAGCCT
>JAHFDY010000214.1 GCA_023248735.1 Myxococcales bacterium | reverse complement strand
CTTCGAGTCCTCCGTTCTTAGGTTCATTCTCACCAAAACCGCGATCGGGATCACATTCGGAACGAGCACGGTTTTTGGTTTGATCGTCGGATTCGTCATCGTTTCGCTCTCAATGTTCTCAGCAGTCGTCGACAACATTCGTGAGTTTGGAACGCTGAAGGCGATCGGGGTCACGAATTCTGATCTATCGATGTTACTTTTTGTCCAATCGGTCGCGTACGCTCTGCTCGGATCCCTCGTCGGTCTGTCACTCGTCGCGCAGATGGCCAAGGGCATTCGCTCCGCGAAGCTCGCATTGAACACGCCGCCCCAACTTACGCTTGGCACCGTCGTCATCATGATCGTGATGTGTGTTTTTGCTTCGTCACTTGCTCTGTTGCGCTTGCGAAAGGTCGAGCCGGCGATGGTGTTCCGATGAACGCGCGTTCTCTCACAGAGGGCAAGTGCGTGATCGAAGTTCGCAACGTCACCAAGACGTATGGAAGCGGAGCGACAGCTTTTCAGGCCCTCAAGGGCGTCGACTTTCCGGTGAATGCCGGCGAGTTCGTCATGTTAAGCGGACCATCGGGGAGCGGAAAAACAACGCTCCTGTCGATTCTTGGCTGCGTGCTGACCGCCACATCTGGGCACGTTCAGCTGATGGGCGAAGACATCTCAAAAGCGAAGGAGAGCGATCTTCCCCGCTTGCGTCGTTCCTACGTCGGGTTCGTGTTTCAAGCGCACAACCTCATTGCGTCACTCACCGCGCGAGAGAACGTCGGTCTCCTGCTCGAGATGCGCGGTTACTCCACCCGTGGCGCGCGCGACGAAGCAGGCAAGTTGCTTGACCAAGTGGGCCTTGGCGACAAACTCGCGAGCAAGCCCGGCGACCTCTCAGGAGGACAGCGTCAACGCGTTGCGGTCGCGCGCGCGCTTGCGGGTTCGCCGCCCATCATTCTTGCCGATGAGCCGACCGCTGCGCTGGACGCGCAGAACGGCCTCAAGATCACAGAAACGCTGCGATCGCTCGCGAAGGAACACGGTCACACGGTTGTGATTGTCACACACGACAATCGCATCTTTCACCTCGCCGATCGCATGGTTCACATTGAAGACGGGCTGATTCAGGAGCGACTATGAAAAAGACAATCCCGTGGTCTCTCATCGGCGGCGTTGCCGCTGTTCTGTTTCTCGCGAGCGTCGTCACGCGCTCCGTCATCGCCGCACCGGCAACGGTCGCGACTGCGAAAGAGGTAGACAAGGCGAAGCGCGAAATACCGGGCGCACACGACGAACGCGTCGCCCAACCCGCCGGCAACTACGTCGCTGGCAACGGCATCGTCGAGCCCGCCGATCGCGAGATCAAAGTTGCGGCGACGGTGGCGGGCCGGATTGCGAAGTTGCTGGTCAAGGAGGGTGATTTCGTAAGTGCAGGAACCCCCCTTGCTCAACTCGACGACGCCGTGGAACTCGCGGCCCTCGACGCAGCCGACGGCGAACTCTCGGTAGCTCGCGCAGAACTCACACGCGTCGCTCGAGGTCTTCGCAAAGAGGAGGTCGAGGCCATCGTCGCCGAGTCCAACAACGCCAAGGCGCGCTCCGAGCTTTCGCAGGGTTCGCTCGAAAGAGTCAACCAACTTTCCCAAGGCGGCGCAGCGACCGCCGATGAGCTCGACCGCGCAAAGAGGCAAGCCGAAGCCGACCGGGCCTCGCTCGAAGCGTCGGACGCTCGGCGGCGAGCGGCGATCAGTGGCTCGCGCTACGAAGACGTGCTGCTCGCGCAAGCAAAGGTGAAGGCAGCCCTTGCGCGACGCAACCAAGCGCAGGCAAGTGCGGACCGAATGATCGTGAAAGCGCCGATCGAAGGATCGGTCTTGCAGATCAAGTACCGCGCCGGTGAGTATTACACGACGATGGGCGGCGGCGGTGTGGAGCCCATCATGGTCATGGGTGATACGCGCAGACTTCGCGTCCGCATGGACGTCGACGAGCGCGATATCGCAAAGATCAAACTTGGTGCGCCCGCGTTTGCGACGCTCAACGCGTACTTGGGTCGTCGCGTAAGCGGCCGCGTTGTGGACGTCGGCAGGCGGATGGGTCGCAAAAACATACGAACGGATGACCCCATCGAACACATCGATACCAAGATTCTCGAAGTGGTGTTCGAGCTCGACACGACGGACGGCCTTGTCCCCGGACTGCGAACGATGAGCTACGTCGATGTAGGCAAGTGAGTTTACACTCGCTTTTGCGCGGCCGTGGTCCAGAGAATGCCCAGCCGATCGGTTGACTCGCTCTCTTCGGGGGCCGCCCAATGGTGCTCTTCTACCAGCCGGAATCCGGCGGCGGCGCAGAGCTTCTTCGTAATCGCGAACTCTTCATCCGTCGGATTGCTGGTGACGAGCACGCCCTGCTGCGGCGCGAGCATGTCGTAAACATGCGTGACGATATCCGTTGGGGCAAACGTCGTCGTTGGAAGGCCCCATCGCACGAGCGGCTCAGGCAGGACAAATGGATCAAGCAAGAACGCTACGTCGAGGGGCTCCGCGAATTTGCGCACATCGATAGGGTGGTAGTGTCCATTCGAAACACGAGACGCGTAGAATCGCCCGTAGTCGTTTCGCGTACGAAAGTTAGTGAAGCGCCGGTACGCATCGATCTCGATGCCATGGAGAATGCTATCGACGCCCAACGCGGCGAAGCGTCGCTCGAGTACCGGCGCATAGAGAAACGTGCGGCAACCAATGTCGGCGACGACCAGGGTCTTCTTGGCGCGGAGCCCCAGAAGCGCGGCCTCCCAGGTGAACATCGAGAAGAATGAGTCGAATTCCGCATGAAAGGGCGCGTCGTGGGCGAGCACAGCCGTAGCGTCCACCGCAAGATCAAAACGCAACAGAGAGCGCAGGAAGAAGTCGAGTCGGTTGCGCAGATCCACAAGCGGCATCTTCCTCTTTCGTATCCACGGCAAGACGAAGTCGGAAGATTTTTCGTACGCTAGGCGCTTATGCTGGAGCCGTGCCGCAACCGTCCTCCGCTATTCGAAACGTCCTTATGGCGTTGTTAGGTGCGGCGCTCATCGTGACCGTGGGTTACCTCGCGAAGCCAAGCGACAAGTCGGACGCCCCTTCCGAGGCGCCGCCCGCGCCATCAGCCACGAGCACCTCGGTAGGCGCCACGGGTCCGAGCGCCAGTGCCCAGCGCGTATCGAGTCCACCGCCCGTCCTACGTCTTGCGACTGCGCACGCGGAATTTGGCGTGCTCGTCAAGAACGTTGACTTCAAGTCGATGAGCGATCGCAAGAAGCTCGCCGCGCAACTTGGCCCGGCTCTCTGCGGCTCACCCTCCCTTTGCGATGCCGCGAGAACTGTCGTCGCCGACCCCAGTACGATGACCTTCGACCGGAAGCCGCGCAAGCACTGGCTCCTTCCTACGCCGGCACAACTTGCTCTGCAAAAACCTCCCGTCACTGCCGAGGACACCGAGCGAGAGCAAACGCTGCCCGACCTGTTCATCATCAGCGCCGAAGGAGCACCCACGCAAGATCATCGCGTTGCGCGCGCTGCGTTCGCCGCTGCGGCAGTCGTCGCCCGCGCGACCAAAGGCTTCGTCGTCGACATGAGCAGCAACCGAATCGAAACCGCCACCGTGTTCGCTTCACGCGTGATTAACCAATATGACGGCCAGCTTGCCGCCGCACAGCTCGACTTTCAAACTTCTCCGGCAGCACAGCAGGGCTACGTCCGTATCACCACCACCGGACTCGAACGCTTCGGCCTACCCGACCTAGAGGCGAGCGAAGTGAGCACAGCATCCGCGGCCCAAATGCCGAATATTTTTGTGGCGATTGCGAGGCAGCTCGTGCGCGACGGCGCCACTCCGTCAATTCACTTAACGACATCCGCTCTCGAACTCGGAGCGAACAAACCTGAAGAAGAAGGCGAGGTAGACCTCTCCCTCGTCGCCTCAACACCGGCGGTCGGCGACCGCATGACCTCACTTGTTCGTCTCCAGCCTCTTGGAGGGGCAAATGCAGATGGATACGTCGAAATGGTCGAGCACCTCTTCGGTGAACTTGAGGACGATCATCTCCTCGAAAAGGACCTTGACGAAGTCCAACTTGAAGCGCAAAAACGCCTGCCCGCGGCCCTTGCAAAGCAGCGATCAACGAGCGGTGCGCTTCTTCATGTCATGATCAAGTTCGAGCCAGGCAAGGCGGAAGAAGGCGACGAGGCAGAATGGCTGTGGGTTGAAGTCACCTCGTGGACTGATCGCGAGATCATCGGCATCGTCGTCGACGCGCCCATGGCGGGCAGCATCGGCGAAGTGCAGCGTGGCACACGCGTGCGGCGGATGCGGGGAGACGTGGTCGATTTTCAACTGACATTCCCGAACGGCACGGCCGAATACCCTGGCGACGACAAAGTCGCACCGTAACGCCTCCCGTCATCGGCCCCGCTGCTGCTCACACCGCCGGCCGCTGCCGCTTGCGCTTCGTCCGTGATACCCCTTGATCCCCCGTCATGAACTTTCAAGACCTGATCCTCACGCTCCAGGACTTTTGGGCAAAACGTGGCTGCTTGATCGTACAGCCCTACAACTCAGAAGTCGGTGCCGGCACGTACAATCCGGCGACCTTCTTACGCGCCATCGGTCCCGAGCCATGGAGCGTCGCGTTCTGCGAGCCCTCACGACGGCCAACCGACGGTCGCTACGGTGACAACCCGAACCGATCGCAACAATTTCACCAGTTTCAGGTGATCTTGAAACCGTCGCCGATCGACATTCAAGATCTGTATCTCGAGTCGCTGCTTGCCCTCGGGACGAAGCCAGCCGATCACGATGTGCGGTTCATCGAGGACGATTGGGAGTCACCGACTCTCGGAGCGTGGGGCCTTGGCTGGCAGGTATGGCTCGACGGGCTTGAGATTAGTCAATTTACTTACTTTCAGCAGGTCGGCGGCATGGACTGCAAGCCTGTTGCGGGCGAGCTCACCTACGGCCTCGAGCGCATCGCGATGTATCTCCAGAACGTGAGCTCGATGTACGACGTCAAGTGGAACGACACGGTAACTTATGGCGAGATGTGCCAACGCAGCGAGTGGCAGTGGTCGACGTACAACTTCGAGCAAGCCGATACGAAGGCTCACTTTGCGGCGTTTGATCACTACGAGATGGAGGCCAAACGCCTCCTTGCGATCGGCGACGATCCCGTCAAGAAACTTGTCCTTCCAGCGTACGACTTTGTCGTCAAGGCCGCCCACCAGTTTAACGTCCTCGACGCGCGCGGGGCGATTGGCGTGACAGAGCGCGCGCGCTTCATCGGTCGCGTCCGTGCGATCGCCAAGGGCGTTGCCGAGACTTGGTACGCCCAGCGCGAGGCCCTCGGCTTTCCGCTATTGAAGAAACTGTAGCGGTCGCTTCAGCGCAAGCAGCTGTTGAGCGTCGCGAGTTTGTCGGCGTTGCGCACGCACGTCATCGTCGATTCGGAGATGCGACGCCCAACGCACTCTGTCTTCATCGCCTCTTCAAGTTCCTTCCGGAACTCGATCTGCTTCTTCTTCACAAGCTCGGGATCGGCTACCTTGGCTTGATCGCGCATCTTGAGCTCAGCCGTGCGATCAACGATGAGCTGGCAATCACTGAGTGTGGCCTCGCGATAACATCCCACGCAAATGACCGACAGGAGCCCCAGGCTTCCGATCGCAAAAACGCCGCGCATGACGGAAATGACTAGCACGAGCGAAGCGCGACCGTAGCGTCCGCTTTTGGCCCATAAATGCGCTAGATGCTACATTTTCTAATGTGACCGCCACCAAGCGGGTTTCCGCATCGTCCGCCGAAGATCATTTGCGCCGCGCCATGGATGCTCGGACACCGGCGACTCGCGCACGGCACGCCAAGGCAGGCCTTGCGAGCAGGCAGCGTCTGGAACCCACAACGCACGCGATGTTGCTGCGCCAACTGTATCTCGCGCTGTACGAAAACCGTCGGTTCGAAGAGGCTCACAAAATTGCGCTCCAAGCCATCACCTGCGACGTGCTTTCGGACGTCCTTCATCAAGACGCGGCTCGCGCTGCCTTGGCGAGCGGTGACGCGAGCGAAGCGATCGCGCACCTGCGCACAGCCGCGCGGCGAAGCCCCGCGTCGAGACGACCGTTTCACCTTTGGACCCTGGGCGCCACGCTGTTCCTCATGCAGCGCTATTCAGAGGCGATCAGCGCTCTTGAACGCGCAACGCGCTGGGGCACGCACGACAAGCCGCTCTACCGCGCGCACCTTGCGCTTGCGAGATTGGCGGCCGGCGCGGTGGTGCCCGACTTGCAGCTGACGATAGATTCACTCGCCCATGCTGCATGCGGTCAAGGCTACGGACGATTTGTCCTCGGGCACCTGGCCTACGCCGCGCGCGAGTGGGACGCCGCACGCAAATATCTCGAAGCGTTTGTAAAGAAGGCCGAGACGTCACGGGCGACGATGACCATCGCGCTGGAACCGGAGCTCCGCATGGCGAAGGCCACATTGGCGAAGATGCTGGACAACTAACGAAAGACGACAGGTGCACCAAAACGAAATCG
>JAHFDY010000047.1 GCA_023248735.1 Myxococcales bacterium | reverse complement strand
GCGCAAGTCGCGCGAAGCGTCTTCGATGACTGCCGCAATTCGGTCCTGCGAAAATCCGAAAGCGGTCAGGCTTGCCGTGAGCTCATCGTCAAGCGTCTTGTCGTCATCGCATGCAGCAATGATCTTATTGGCGGTGTGGACGAGTTGCGAAAGCTGGCTTCGTCCCGGTGTTTCGTGGTGGAGGCAAACCTCCGCGAGCTCGGCGGGGAGCTTCCACGCGTAAACGAGTTGCGCCCCGGCGATGCAGTGCACGGGCTCGATGGCGTCGGCAAGTGCGGTCTCCGGCGGCGGCGTTCGCATGTGCTCGGCGATCGTCTGTACGCAGCGCGCGTAGCCGAGGTCTTGCATCAGCGCGGCGAAGTAGCCTGTGTCCGCATCGATCTCAAAGTGGTCTGCGATCGCACGCGCCATTTGAGCTGCGCGCACGCTCCGATCGAACACCTTTCGCAAGATCGCGTTGTAGCCTGGTCGGTTGGTCGACAGAATGCGCGAGCACGCGTGTTGTAGCAAGAGCATGCGGCACTCCGAGACGCCCAAACAGACCGCCGCGAGGCGCAACTTGGCGACCCACGAATCTCCGCGATGGTTCGCTCCGTTAACCGATCCTAAAAGTCGTCGTGCGAATGGAGGATTTGTAACCGCGAAATCGACGATGTCTTCAATCTCGAGACTCTTCGAGCGCGCTAGCCCAACCGCGTAGATTGCACCTTCGGGTAGGCGCATGAGTCCTTCGGGATCGCGAAACGCGTGCTTGTAGAGAATGTCGTGTAGGGATTCCGTCGCATCGCTTGGTCGCACCATGCCCAACTCCTCAGGTGTGGCGAGCTGCGCGCTCCGTGCGCGTTGTGCTCGACATTGCGACATCTTTCAAGAGTCAGGCCAACGCGGGAGCTTCAGCTCAGCCGCCCGTGCGCTTCAAATCACCCGAAAATTTCTAGTCGAGTTCGCCGAACGCTTGTGGTTCTGTGTTGACGGAGACTGTCGGGATCGTGGCGTCGAGAGGTCGATATTTGTCACCTCAACTGTTCGCCTTAACGATCTGTAAGGCATCGGAAGTTGGCACGTTCAAAACGCGTTGTGTTACGGCCGCCGTCTGCGGCCTAGCATCGAATAGCTCAGCCCGATCGGAGGAACCCCATGAACGAACTTCTGAATTGCAGCGTGTGCTCGCGTGCCGTGCGCGCGCGCGACAGCGAATGCCCTTTTTGCGGAACGAAGCGCGAAGCCACTACCCGCTCAGCTGCACGGAGGAGCGCCCCAAGTGGTCTTAGCCGAGCTGCCATCTTTGCGCTCGGCCTGACCGGTTTGGCAAACGCAGCCTGTTACGGCGGACCGGCGCCAAGCCCCAAGACTCCAGGATCAGACGTTCCAGATGGGGCACTGCCCAGCACCAGCGCTACGCCGCAGAGCGATCAGTAAATTAAATTGACCAATGCAAGCGCTTGTTACCGCGGCTCGTATTCAAACGTGATGCACAGGCCAAAGTGATCCGAAGCGTACGCCTTGTGAGGGTCGACAACCGATGACAGCGGTCGATCAAAGAGCCGCTCGACGGCCTTGTGAGTCAGTGTGAGTTGGCTTGCGGGCCGAAAGAAGACGTAGTCAATCCGCCGTTTTCGACCAAACGGTTCGAAAGCATGCGCCAGCGCATTCGTGGACGGATGCGGCTCGAAGGTCGGAAGATCCGACGCGGCGCCGAGGTCTTCAAAGCCGTCAAGTGCATTGACTAACCCTTGATACTCCTCGGTCTTGCGGGCACGTGCCAGTCCGTCGATGTTGAAGTCGCCGCAAACGATGAATGGTCGTTCCGGCGAACCAAGTGTCGTGACGAGTTGCGCGAGTTCGCGCAGTTGGCGGGCCCGCACGGCCATCGCGTCCTGCCTATCACCTGCCTGTAGGTGCGTGCTCAGAATGTCAACGGTGGGCCCGCGCGCGAGGATGAGCTGCGCGTGCATTGCGCCTTTGCGTGCAAGCTTGTCCCATCCGATGCCTGGCGTGCGAAATGGCCAAACGCTCGGACGAACGAGCGCCGTTCGCGCGGCGATTCCGAGTCCGCTTCCACGAAATGAAGTGGGCCATAGCGTTGGCCGATTGTCGTCGCGATGCCGCGAAGCAAAGTCGCCCACACTGTCGAAGAAGGACTCAGCGTGATGACTGAGGATCTCCTGTAGGCACAGCACGTCTGCGTCGCCGCATGTCTTGCGGACGTCGGTGTGGAGCAATCGCTCGGCGAGTGGTGCCCTCCATGCGATGGCATCCATGACGCTTTGGCCAGTGCCGAAACAGTTCCAAGACCGAAGGCGGAATCGCATGATGCCTGCTTGCAGGATAGCGACCTAACGTGGCGCTATGCGCGAGACCTCGCGGTGGGAACATTATTGTGCGCGGGGCACCGTTCGCACGAGGCCCGAGGGTCGCGGCAAGGTGCGCTTGATTTCCCCGGTCTCACTCGCCGCACTCGAGCCGGCGTCCGTTTGCGTTGTGGCGTTTTGATCCGCGGTTGAACTTTCGCATCCCGAGCATCCGCTGAGCAAAAAGGCGACGATCACACTCAAAAACCACTTCATTGGACGCCTCACTCGAAACACCTCGTTGGAAACAAAGCAAAGCCCCAGACCCGTTCTCGGTTCTGGGGCTCGTTTTGCGCGGGCTTCACCGCCCGTCGGTTCCGCTCAGTCAGCCTTCGCGTCAACGGGGCCGGCATCGTTCGCCGTTGCTCCGGAGCCGCAGAGGTACGCTGCAACTTTGGCATAGATTGCGTCAAACGACGTCGTTCCGCACGTGGCGTCGATTTGAGTTTTCCCCGCGGTGAATGCGTCGTCGCACTCCTTCGTGGTGGCGAGGGACTTGCAGACGCCTGCCTTTGCTTCTGTCTCGCACTTGGTCGTTCCAGCGGTATCCTTTCGGTCGCAGGCCCCGCAAACCGAGCTGTAGCACATGCGATAGTTGATCGCTGGAAGCGCGCATTCGGGCTTACCGACGACGAGAAAGCCACAACCAAGGGTGTTCGCGTTCACGTAGTCGGCCGTCACTGGATAGAGCACGGGGACGGGCAATGCCTTGTTGTCCTGGCTCCCATCAATGCAGGCCGAGCACTCTTTGTTGGCCGCGATAAAAGCTTCGCACTTTGTTTGATCGGCGGCCGTGCCGAGGCACGCAGCCGAAAAATCGGAAGCCTGCTTGGTCGTGCAAAGACCCTGCGCTGCCTTTGGAGGCAACGTTTCGGGATAGAGCCCAAACTGTGCCGTGTCGTCGACGGTGCAGCCACTCGACGCCTCTTTTGGCGGCGCCGTCTCTTTGACTGACACAGGAGCGTCTGTGGGCTTCGCCCCGTCCGTAGACGATGCGCCTCCATCCAAATTCACCGACGGTACCGCAACGCTACAACCCGCAGCCGCCAACGTTCCAACCAAACTCGCAAACCCAACAAAACCTAGGCTCTTCTTCAGCACGACTGCCTCCTATAAGACTCATGTCGGCGACGCACCGCGCGCCCCAAAGCCAACATGTCAGCCGTTGGCGCGGCGGATCCTACCCGGAAAACGGTTCTTTGTGGACGACTGTTTTTCGACACGGCGTCAAAAATTAGGATATCGGCGTCTTCTCCGTGCAGGAGGGCAGCATTGCTTCACCCGAAGCAAAAGGTTATCTCGTCAGCCATGTCCGAGGGGGGCGACGACCCGAGGCCGGGCGCAGACGAAACGGTGCCGACGCGTTCGCCCGAGGAAAGTGCGGTGGCAGTTGTCTCGGAGACCGCAACCGATGCGAGACGGCGCTGGCTTTACGCCTACTTTCCATGGGTCCTTTGGAGCCTCATCGCAATGGCGGCCGCCATCCTCTTGTTCGTCTGGGCGGGCCAAGTGCCCGCGGAGGTTCCAATCATCGTGCCCACGACGGTCGCCGAGGGAGGGGCGGCCGATCGGTTCGACGCTGCCGCCGACGCAGACGCGGCAGATAGCCCGGATCGCGACGCTGTGGCCGAGGCTAGCGCGCCCAAGCGCGACCTCGTGTGGCGCATCGCTTCTCTGGTGGCTGAAGGCGCTGTTTCGAGCGAGGCCACAGTCGGAAAAAAAACGCTGCTCGCGACGCTTCGTGGCCTGGGTGCTTCCCCCGCGGATTCGCAACAGTTGCTGTCTAGTTTTGCCGAAAAGCCGTCGAAAATTGGCCCGAAAGCCGTCGTGAACTTCGTCAAGGAGAAGGGCACCGGTCGCTTGCTCGCGGCGGAGATCGTCTCTGGGCCGAGCGAAGTGTGGCAATCCGTTCGCGATTCTTCGAACGCCTGGACAGGAAAGAAAATTGACCTTTTCGTCGAACACCGAAAAATTGCGAGGGCAGTCGCGGTAGCGGGAGACTTTCGTGGCGCGCTCGTGGATGCCGGCTTCGACGATCGCCTGGGAACCATGATTGATGAGGCCCTCGACGGGCACGCAGACATCGCAAAACTCCGGCCGGGATGCTCGTTCAAGATCGTTGCGACGGAGGAAATTGTCGAAGGCGCGTTCGCTCGCTATTCCGAGTTGCACGCGGTTGAGTATCAACCCGCCGGCAGGCACAAACCGATTCGCGTCTACCACTACACCTCGAACAACAAGAAACCGGTCGTGGGCTATTTCAACGCGAAGGGTGAAGACCCGTACCGCGGCAAATTCCGCGCGCCGATTCCGCTGGCGCGCGTCGCGTCACGGTTCAATCCGCGTCGGATGCACCCTGTGCTTCACGTCGTCATGCCGCACAACGGAATCGACTTCGCAGCGTCGACGGGCACGCCCATCTATGCGCCTGCGTCTGGCACATTTGGCAGCGTCGGTGATGGCGGCGCGTGCGGGAACATGATTCAAATCGAGCACCCGGGTGGATTGACGAGCATCTATTGTCACCTCTCGCGTTTTGCGCCGAGCAGTCGCTCAGGGGCTCACGTCGAGGAGCGACAGCTGATCGGCTACGTCGGTCAGACGGGGCGCGTGACCGGGCCGCACTTGCACTTTGGGATCAAGCGGGGCGATCGGTTTATCGATCCTGCGACGTTGAAACTTGATGGCGTGCGCGTGTTGCCAAAGGCGAGAAAGGGCGAGTTCGACGAGATGCGTGCGCGGCTTGATCGTGAGCTCGATTCGATTGCGCAGGGCGCGCATGGATCGGCGGAGGGTGAGGAGGATGGAGGTGCTGAGGAGGGTGACGCTGGGGATGTGATTTATGAGACGCCTTAGGGCGAGCGGGCGCCAATCCTTCTGCACGCCCTTCGCCTTCGGCATGTTGACGGTTGTCACCTGAACCGATACCGAGCGAGCGCCTTCTGTCCCACCCGCACGAGCAATCCTTGTTCCACGCCAAGTGCAAGATCGCGGCTCGCCGTCGGCGCCGAAATGTTCTTGAAGAGCGCGCTGTACGTTTTGCGCGCAAATGCGCTCTTCTGAAAGTGAGACCGCGCGCGCTCGAGCCGCCCTTCATTGGTAACCGGTGCAGGCTTCAATTGTTCGAAGAACTCACCCATTGAAAGCGCGATCATGCGAAGTGAAAATTCGATGAATGGTGTCGAGTTGCCTGCGCGGTCTGCGGCCCTAAGCGACGCGTAATAGGTCGCTTGATTCTCTTTGATGAGCGACTCAAATGGCAGGTGCTCGAAGATTGGATGAAACGCTCGCAGCAAGACGTGCTGCCACAACCTGCCCATCCTTCCGTTCCCATCCGCGAAAGGATGAATGAACTCGAACTCGTAGTGGAAGATCGACGCCTTCAAGAGTGGATGGGTTTCACGGTCAGCTCTTAGAAACGCAAACAGCTCCGACATCAACCGCTGCACTTGTTTGGCTTGCGGCGCAACATGAGCGATCTTGCTGCCTTCGATGATGCCGACGGAGCCCTTGCGATAGCGACCTGCGTCGGGAATGAGACCCCGCATGAGTTTCTTGTGCGCACTCAGGAGATGACGCTCATCGGCGGGTACGAATGAAGAACTCTCTGCGTACACACGCAGAGCATTCTGAACTTCGAGAACGTCGCGCTTCGGGCCTATCACTCGCTTCTCTTCGAGAATCGCAGTGACTTGCTCTTCGGAGAGCGAGTTGCCTTCGATTGAGAGCGTGCTTTGCACCGTTTGAATGCGGTTCTTTCGACGTAGCTGCGGTTGGGGCGCCGGAGACGAGAGCCCTTCGTATTTGCCGACAAGCATCAAGATCGCGGCGACCTGATCGAGGATGGCGCTTGTGATCGTGAATGGAGGGCGATAGGATTTTGGGGGCATTGATAGTATCATATGATAGTATCATGAGACTATCGACACTGCACCTTGTGGCTTACCAAGTCGCGGTCGACCTCCTCCTTGCGGGGGGCCTTTTGCGGTTTCGGGGTTGGGAACGGGATCAGGATCAGGGAACGGGATCAGGCGAGGAGCACTTGCGCGATCAAATGCGGACGCCGGGGGCTTCTTGGCCGGTTTCGTCGACGTATTCGCTGTAGCCGCCTCCGAATTTTCGGACGCTGCCTGAGGAAACTTCGAGGACGCGGTTCGAGAGGGCGCGAAGGAAATGACGATCATGGGAGACAAAGAGCATCGTGCCTTCGTAGGTTGCGAGGCACTCGATGAGCATCTCTTTGGTGACGATGTCCAAGTGGTTGGTGGGCTCGTCGAGGACCAAGAAATTCGGCGGATCGTAGAGCATCACCGCGAGCACGAGACGCGCCTTCTCGCCTCCCGAAAGGATGCGGCATGGCTTTTCGATGTCGTCGCCTGAGAATCCGAACACTCCGCCGAGCGTGCGCAACGATCCGATCGAGGCTTTGGGAAATGCGCCCACCAGCGTTTCCCAAACCGTGTCGCCGGGCTTCAACAGATCCATCGCGTGCTGCGCGAAGTAGCCGAGCTTTACGGCGGCGCCGAGCGCGACACGGCCTTCGTCGGCCTCCGTTGCGCCTGCGATGAGCTTGAGCAGCGTCGACTTGCCCGCGCCGTTGATCCCCATCACGCACCATCGCTCCTTGCGACGAATGGTGAGGTCGAGTCCTTCGTAAATTGAACGCTTGCCGTACGCTTTGTGAACGCCTTCAAGTTTCGCGACGTCGTCTCCCGAGCGAGGCGCATCCTGAAAATCGAAGCGCAACTTCTTATGCCTCTTGGGCGGCTCCACGCGCTCTATTTTGTCAAGTTTCTTGACTCTTGACTGTACCTGCGCCGCGTGACTTGCGCGTGCCTTGAAGCGCGCGATGAACGCTTCTTCCTTTGCGAGCATGGCTTGTTGGCGTTCGAACTCGCTCTCTGCTTGCAAATCGAGGAGCGCTCGTTGCTTCATATAGAACTCGTAGTTTCCCGAGAAAACTGTGAGCTCGCCGCCGTCGATCTCGATGACCTTGCCGACAATGCGGTTCATGAATTCGCGATCGTGCGACGTCATGATGAGCGCGCCTTCGTACGCCTTGAGGAAGGTCTCGAGCCAAAGGATCGACTCGATATCGAGGTGATTGGTCGGCTCGTCGAGGAGCATCGCGTCGGGTTTCATCAGCAGGATGCGCGCGAGTGCAACGCGCATCTTCCAGCCGCCCGAGAGCGCTCCAACGTCCCCGTCCATCACGTCTTGCTCGAAGCCAAGGCCGGCCAGAATTTCGCGCGCGCGCGCATCAAGGGCGTAGCCACCGAGCTCCTCGAATCGTGCTTGGGCTTCACCGAATGCCTCAATCAGCGATTCCATCTCGTCGACAAGGGAAGGGTCCGCGAGCTTCTCTTCGAGGACCTTGAGTTGCATGCCCGCCTCGGACACGGGCCCCGCGCCTTCGAGTGTCGCGCTGACGACGCTCATGCCTTTCATCTCCCCGGCATCTTGGCTGAAGTAACCGATCGTCGTACCTCGGTCGATCGCGACCTGGCCGCCGTCGGGCGCCTCCTCCTTCACGATCATGCGAAAAATCGTGGTTTTCCCCGATCCGTTGGGACCGACGAGGCCTAGTTTTTCCCCCTTGAAGACCGCCACGGAGGCGTCCATAAAGAGAATTTGGCGGCCATGTTGCTTGGAAACGGAGTCGAGGCGAATCACGGCGCGCTCGGTAGCACATAAGGCATAAGGCGTATCAGCGCGCGGAAGCGTCGATCGAAGCTCGGCAGTTCTCGATGAACGAACTGAAGCTGGCGCGCAACGAACGTCTTCGAGTAGGCTGCGGAGGAGTACGCATGAAAGAGACCGGTATGAGCGATCGCGATCAAGTGACTTCGGGGACGGGCAAGAGTCGGCGCGCCTATGTTGCGCCCGTTTTGCACCACTTAGGCTCCGTTCGTCATCTGACCCTTGGCGGCTCTCAGGGCGGTGGCGACTTGGCCGGTCTTCGTGGTGGTCGCGGCCGCTGAGCCGTCTTCCCACCGCGACGCTTTATGGCCGACGATCGGGCCGACGACGAGGTTTTTTTGCCGTACTCCGCGCCCTCCGCTGAAGACGAGACCGAAGGCCTTGCTGCGTTCCTCGTGACGCGTACTTTCGAAGTGGCTCCCCAACCGACGGGCGATGCCTTCGATGAAACCGAACTCCCCGATGACCTTGAGATACTGACGTCGCGCCTTGCAGAAGGGCTCGAGCAAGCCGTCGCCCGTGCCGTCGATGGGGCTGACCACATCGCCGTACTCACTGGCGGCGGCGTTGACTCGGGCGCTCTTCTCGCGATGGCGGTTGCAAAAGCGCGTGGCGCTTCTCCGAAACATGTTGAAGCGATTGCGCTCCATTTCGGCGGGCCTGGCGATGACCGCCCCCACCTTGCGCGGTTGTGCGGAGACCTCGGAATGAGTCCGGTGAAGGTTACGCCCGTTGAGGCCGTTCCGTTTTTCGCGCGTGCGCTGCGCCTTGGCGGCCAACCTGATCCCTGGCCGACCACCGCGTTTGAACTTGCTTTGGCGGCCCGTGCGCGCGACGTCGGTGCGGTTCGCGTGCTTGGGGGCTTCGGCGGCGATCAGATCTTCAATGGTCAAGGGCGCCACCTCGCTCAGCTCGTTCGCAAAGGGCATCCAGCGCAAGCTGTGCGAGAAGCGCTCGCGCTTCGAACGCACGAAAGCGCTTCGGCGCTCGTTGCCCTCCGCGACTACCTTGTGGGGCCCATGTTGGTTCAATACGTTCCCGAGTGGCTCCGACGAAAACGTCGAACTTGGCGTCAGAAGCGAAGCTGGATGGGGCCACAGACCTTGCGCTTCGTTGAGCGCTACTTTTCGGCCCCGGCTCGCGCAAACGACAGCCTCACGCCCGGATCACGCTATCGAGAATGGATGTCCTCGGCGTGGCGCCACGAGCTCGAGTTCCGAGGCCAGGCGCTCGAGCGCGAAGTCGGTGTGAGCCGGAGAAATCCTTATCTCGATCGAGAGCTACTGAGACTCGTTGCTCGGATTCCTCCGAGAGCCTTGCTCGTTGATGGGCAGCAAAAAGGCCTCTTCCGCCGCGCGGTTGCGCGCTGGCTCCCGGAATCCTTGCGAAGGCGCCAGGACAAGGCCTGGCTCGAGCCTGCGATCGAAACGCTTGTCCGTCACCCCGACGTCGAGCCTCGACTTGAGGCGCTCTTCGACTGTCGCGAGCTTTCATCTCGTGGGTTGGTCGATGCGAAGCACTTTCCAAGCGTCATCAGAGACGAACTCGCGCACTCTTCGTCAGCTTGGGTGGACTTTTGGCCCGTTCTTGCTGCGGAAGCGTGGCTGCGTGGCTGCTAACCTTGAGCCGCGTTGGGTGAGTTCGCTGGAGGTTCGTCCGGGCGTTCACTTTCGCGTCGGTCGCATCGATTCGGATTACGTGGTCGAGTGGAGCGAGTCGGTGAGGGTGCGCATCTCCGCCACTGGCGATGTCGTTGAAGTCAATACAGTTGACGGTGTCGACGCCCGTCTTTTGGGCAAGATACTTGACTGTTCGATTCCGGCGATGGCGTCGCATCTTTCCGGCGGACTCGCGTTTCATGCGTCCGCCGTTGTCTTTGCTGCCAGGGCATTCGTGTTCTTAGGCGCGAGCGGTCAAGGCAAGTCCACGTTGGCGAGTGCCCTGTGCCTGCGCTCCGGAGGCAAGCTTCTGGCGGACGACATCACGCATTGTGCCTTCGAGAGCGGAACGTGGATTGCCCGCGGAAGAGAAGGCCAGACTTGGCTCATGCCGCCCTCGCGCAACGCTCTTCTGGGCAAAGACGGCGGCGCGGCAGGCAAAGAGCCGCTGAGTCTGGCGCAAGAATCCGAAGCGCCGCTCGCCGCGTTGGTTCTTCTTGAGGAGGCGCCTGAGACAAGCTTGTCGCGTCTAACCGGTCTTCGTGCGGCCGAAGTGCTGCTCACGCAGCTTATTCGTCTCGATCTTGAAGATCCCGCGGTGCACCTGCGCGATTTGAAGCACATCGAGTCGCTGCTCCGCGCGATTCCGATATTCGTCTTGCGTAGGCCGCTCCGCTTTGATGCACTTTCTGACGTGCTCGCGGTCGTTTTCGAAATGGCGATGAGGCAACAATGACAGGCATGAAGGTCAAGCCCGCTGACGATGTTCACGTGCGCGAGTTCGACGGCGAACTCGTTTTGCTCGACCTTCGGGGCGGCGACTATTTTGGGCTCGACGCCGTCGGCAAGGCGCTTTGGGTAGGCTTGGCAGAGGGCCTGTCGGTTCATGAAGTCGCCTCGCGCCTAGTGGAGGATTACGACGTCGGAATCGATGTGCTTGAGCGTGATTTGGAAGCGCTTCGTGACAAGATGTTGGCTCGTGGCTTGATCGTAGAAATAGCTGAGGGTGACGAATGACGCTTGTACACGCGTGGCACGCGGTGTGTTGGGCCGCGGTACAGGCCTTGCCCCCTCAGCGTGGCGCGACATGGGCTGGCCGTGTTGCGCAATACTTGCGTACCTGGTCCTCTGCGGAGGCGATCCGCATATCCCAAACTTTACGGGGCGGGACATGTTTGTCGCGTGCACTTGCCGTGGCGTCGCGCATGGAGAATGCCCGCGTTGCGATTGGCGCACAGCCGCATGCAACCCGCTCCCGCTTTCTTGCGCATGCTTGGGTGGACGTGGACGGGCACCCGCTCATTGCGAGCGAGGCGACCGGCCCGGTCTTTGCTTACCTAAGTGTTCGGCGGTCTGGGAATGGTCAACGTGTGAGCGTATGCTTCGACAAGGGAGGTCTTCGATGCGAAATGCCGGCCGTGTAAGTGCGGTTCTCGTTGTAGGGCTGTTGGGTTCCGCGCAGGCGTGCGTTGTCGTTGTCGATGACAACCCACGTGTCGATGGTGGCAGTGACGCGACCGTTGACGGAGCTGACGCCGCAGGCGACGTCGTCAACTCTCCTGACGTTTTGACCGACGCAGCGAAGCTACCGGACGCAGATGCCGGACAAGAAATTGCGACGTTCTTCGTAACGGCGGTAGGCGCGTACTGCCAACGTCTTGCAACGTGCTGCAATCTGACACCGGCGCAGTTCGACCTCAATCACTGCACGTCGGCGGTGTTTGCAGGAGGTTTGGCGGGAGCGGTCCGCGGATTGGTGGAACTGCCCGACCAAACGAAACTCTTATACAACGCAACGGCAGCGCAGAGCTGCCTCACGAAGCTGGAAAAATTGACGTGCACGTCGGTTCCCGCGGCGGAGTGGGCCGACGTGTTTAACACGACGTGCTCCAAAGCGGTGTCTGGCACGGTTGCAACGGGTGGCACGTGCAGGCAGAGCATCGAGTGTGTAGCGGGCCAGTTCTGCGAACCGATCGGCGACGCGGGCACAGGGACATGCAAGCCGCTGCGCACGGTCGGAGCAGTGTGTGGCGATCTCGGCGTGACCAAAGATGGGTACGCAAATCTGACGGCACACGAATCGTGCAGTACACGAGCGCTCGGACCTGGGTTCTGCGACGACACGGCCGACCCCGTTACGCCGGCCAACACCTGGAAGTGCGGGGCCGGCGCGGCCACCGGCGCGTCGTGTTACTACGACTACCAGTGCACATCACTTACGTGCGGAGGCACCACTGAACCGGGCCTCTGCGGTTCGCCCAAGGACCTGTCGGTGGCTTGCACCGGCTTCAAGAAGCCCGACGCTGGGCCGTAACCGTTCGCCGATAGTAAATGTGATTGACGTTATTTTCGATGCAAGTGGAGACTTCTCATGCCTACACGTAACCGTCTTGTTCTCGTAACTGGCCTCGTAACCGGAGGGCTCGGCCTCGCTTATGGTCTTGCCGCGTGCAGTACGACCTCGCCGCCTGCGGGCGACGCTGGCTCGGACGTGACGGTGCCCGTGATCGACGGTGGTCCAGACGTGAACGTCAACCCGATTGACGGTGGCGATGCCGCAGACGCAGCGAAGCTACCGGACGCAGATGCCGGACAAGAAATTGCGACGTTCTTCGTAACGGCGGTAGGCGCGTACTGCCAACGTCTTGCAACGTGCTGCAATCTGACACCGGCGCAGTTCGACCTCAATCACTGCACGTCGGCGGTGTTTGCAGGAGGTTTGGCGGGAGCGGTCCGCGGATTGGTGGAACTGCCCGACCAAACGAAACTCTTATACAACGCAACGGCAGCGCAGAGCTGCCTCACGAAGCTGGAAAAATTGACGTGCACGTCGGTTCCCGCGGCGGAGTGGGCCGACGTGTTTAACACGACGTGCTCCAAAGCGGTGTCTGGCACGGTTGCAACGGGTGGCACGTGCAGGCAGAGCATCGAGTGTGTAGCGGGCCAGTTCTGCGAACCGATCGGCGACGCGGGCACAGGGACATGCAAGCCGCTGCGCACGGTCGGAGCAGTGTGTGGCGATCTCGGCGTGACCAAAGATGGGTACGCAAATCTGACGGCACACGAATCGTGCAGTACACGAGCGCTCGGACCTGGGTTCTGCGACGACACGGCCGACCCCGTTACGCCGGCCAACACCTGGAAGTGCGGGGCCGGCGCGGCCACCGGCGCGTCGTGTTACTACGACTACCAGTGCACATCACTTACGTGCGGAGGCACCACTGAACCGGGCCTCTGTGGTTCGCCCAAGGACCTGTCGGTGGCTTGCACGGGCTTCAAGAAGCCCGACGCTGGGCCGTAACGATTTCAGACGCGTCACTCACACGCCTCAGATCGACACATGCCATCGCCTCTCGTGCTCGTCCGGCTTCTGACGTGGCGGGGGAGAGTTTTGTTCGCAGGCTTGCTTGGCGCTGCCGCCTTCGAACTGGCCGGCGGTTACTTCTTGGCGACCTTGTGGAGCACGGGCGCCGCAGCCGGTCGTCTGGCCGTGTCCGTTGCCGCCGCCGCGGTAGCGAAGCGTTGCATCGACGTCCTGCTCGAACGCGAAGCATGCAGCAGCGTGCACAACGCATTTTTTCTCATGCGCCTTCGTCGTGGGACCCACGCACTCGTGTCGCTGCAAGAAGCATCCGTCATCGACTCACTCTCCGCAGCCCAGACCATGCTCGTGAAGCAGTACCCGACGTTTGTGGGTTCGGTCTTTGCGACACTCGCCGTGCTTGTTCACTTGATGCGCGTCCCCGACGTTCGGCTGTTTGCCCTTGGCGTCGGCGGGACCGCGGCAGTGCTTTCGGCGTTTGCCATGAGACCTTGGGCTCGCGCGCAACAGGTGCGCGCTATCGCCGCTTACCGCGAGGGTCTCGCACCCGCGGTCTCTGCGACAGTGGCGTCTGCGGCCGAGATCATTGCTGCCGGACAGGGTGATTCAGCAACGCGTCGCTATGCCTCAGTGGCCGAGGCGTGGGGCCGACGTGCGCGCAATGCATCGCTTGCTTCTGCGGTGGCGAGTCGGGGCGTCTGGCTCGTGGGAGCGATAGGCGCGTGGGCCACGCTGCATTGGAGCGGTCACACAGACGCTCCCACCTTGGTGGCGGTTTTCGCTGCAGGCATTGTCGCTGCCGCAACGATCGCGTCTGGCCTCGGGCTCGCGGTCTACGGCGCAAAGTGGCGCGAACTTGCCGACTTCTTCAGCGCGCCCTCCGCGCCCACGAGCGCCGCACCTCCCGCTTCTGGGCTCTCAATCGAGATGCGAAACGTCGAATTTCATTACGACGAGACTCTGCTTTGGGGCACGCCGTTCAACATCTGCCTCGCAGAGGGCGAGGCCCTCGTCGTTGCGGGTCCAAACGGTTCCGGCAAGAGCACGTTGCTCACGCTCCTCGCGGGGCTCCGGATTCCTCTCGCCGGGCAGGTGTCGCTCGGCGGTCGAGCCACGCGAGAGCTCGAGACTTTCGATTTCGGATACCTCCCCCAGGCTCCACATTTTGGCGAGACTGAGACCGTACGCCAAGCGATGAATTTCCCAGGCGAACCTCTTGATGCGATCGAGCCTTGGCTTGAGCAAGTTCACTTGCTTGACGCCCTCCGCGCGCGCGCGAGCGATATCGGCAGCGTTCCCGTGACGACGCTTTCGTCAGGTCAGCGGCAGCGACTCGCATGGGCGCGCCTGCTCGCTCGAAGGCCGAAGGTCATGTTACTTGACGAACCCGAAGGGAGCCTCGACACGGCCGGTCTCGACGTCGTGGTGCAAATTCTCGCTGAGCTACGCGGCAAAGTCACGATTGTCCTGTCGACTCACGACCCACGTTTGCTCGCATTTGCGGATGTTCGCATCGATTTGCCTCTGGGCACCGTCACTCGCGTCCGTCAATCATCTTGACGTACGGGCATTGTTCCGTGGGCTCATGGCGCACGCTCGGCTCTCGAATCTCAATTTGCTCCGGCCTCCCGAACGCCGCGATAAGCGCGAAGTGCTCGTACGCGCACGGTGTGACTTGGTAGCGCACCTCAGACGAGAGTGCCGCACCTCGGGCGATCTGCGCCTTTCGCGACTCGCTCGCGCTACGACCAGGATAGTCTCGACTCGTTTCGACAACCCATGCGAGGCTGCAAGTCGCGAGTGCGGCAGAACCCCCGATGAACAACATCTCGCGGGCGCTTCGGCGCTTGGCGATCGTAAATAAAGTTACCCATCCCGAAACGCCTGCCGCTAGGAGGACGCTTACGATCGCAAGAACGGCGCGTTCGGGGTGATGCGTCGGCGCTCCGTCTTTGAGTTCACCAGCGATGAGCGCGACGAGAAAGACGGCCGCAAGTCCCAGAGGCACACGCCACAAAGCGCGCGTTTGTCGGTTCACCAGAGCAGCGGCGGCTCCTGTGGCAATGCAGGCAACGGGACCCATGATGTGAAGGACTGCCAAGGGATACAGCAGAAGGCGCTCGACCCACGCGCTTGCGGGTAGATTCAGATTCTGCCGATAGCGACTCACGCGGACAAAGAAATGCAGTGCATCGCCGTGCGCGTGGTGATTCCACGCCATCCAAGCGAACGCGCCTGCGACCGAAGTCAAAGAAAGCAACGCCCACTTCGCGTTGCGGACGCGCGCCGCCTGCACGAGCCAGTGCGCCGCGATGACTGCGGCAATGGGCCATGATTCGTAACGTGATAGCGAACAAACCAGCAACGCAATCGCCGCAAATGCGTTTGGCTTCGCTCCGAGGATCATCGCTGCCGCGAGCAGCGGCCCCACATAGCCCTCAGGGACGATCGACGCACCAAGCCACGCGTTCCAAGGCAGGCACATTCCGATCGCGGCGGCCACCCATGCAGCCCACGCGGTAAGGTGCCCGCGTCGCAGTGCAAGAAAGAGTGCGCCCCAACCCAAGCCACCCTGCACAAGCGCCAGAACGTTCGCAACCGCGAGAGAACGGCCGGCGATCATAAAGACGCCGCCGGCGATCCAAAATGGAAACGGCAACCAACTCGTGCCCGATGGATCTACCGACGGCTTGTGCGCGAACGTTTGAGCGATCACAACGCGCGCGTAGTCGTCGTCGGAAACGTGGCTAAAGCCAAGCCTCAAAATGATACAAGAAACGATCAATTTTACGAACACGAGCGCAAGAACGAGGCGTAGGTCGCGCGCACCTTCTTGCCGTGTCGTCATTGCGGCTTAGCTCAACAGAACGAGATGCGGGTGGGCCCGCTCCCGTGCTCGTAGCAAATTTCGACCTGCTCTCCCTTGGCGATGGATTTGCGAGTGCCGCTTACGTAGACGCGATACTTCCAGTGGTTGCTCGTGTGCTTGCCACTTGGCGCCGTTGAGAGACGAACGGTCTTCGAGAGCTCCGCCTCGAAGTAGGTAACGACTCCGACGTGCGTGGCATCATGGGTTGCGATGAGCTTTTCTCGCGCTTCGATGTTCGTGTGTTCGATTGCGGTGAGGTCCGAGCTGACGACGCGCACGGGTTCGCTGAGGAGTCGCCATGACGCAAAGTCAATAGGCTTGACGTTCAGCGCGTAGGGCCTTCCTTCCTCGTAGACTGCGAGGGTGCCGAACGGAACGTCGTAGTCTTTGCTCCACCGAACGAGGTTCTCCTCGCAGAACGTGTCGTTGCGCAGCACGTTGGAAGGAATCTCAACAAGCACAGCGTACAGATCGATGCGGTTCGGAATCCACCTGGCGGTCTTGTGCGCAAGCCGCTGGCTCGCATCACGGTAGATGTGTAGGACACCTTCGTCGAAAGGATCGTGTCCTAAGATCTCAGAAACGATGACCGTTCCTGGTTCTTGCACGCTGATCTTCGTGGACCGTCCAGGCAATAGGGTCAACCTGTCGGCGAACGGCGACGCTTCGAAGGTCGCCCGCGCGGCCTCCGCGATGCTCCCTTCCTCGATCGCATAGACATGTCTTGCACCGGCACGCGCCGCGATGACGGCAAGGAGCCCTGTGCCAGTGCCGATGTCGATCACGATGTCGTCGGGGCCGACCACTTCGGCGATGGCCTTTTCGTAGGCGCGTACGCGTTCAACGTCGTTGAGCATTGCGGCGTGAATGGGAGGAGCATCGAAGCCTCCGATCGCGGGCACGCTCGCGGCACGCTCGCCTACGAGGATGTTGCTATCGTAAAGCATGTTGACAAGTTGGGCGGACTCAAGAAAGGCGGCCGGGCTTGGCGCCGGCATGGAGTCGAGCAGTTTGTCGCGCGCGATCGGCTCAGTGGCCAGCGCTAGAATGTCGAGTGCACGGATCGAGACAAAGTGATTGTCGGCGCCAAGCGTGATCTCAAGTTCGGTCGCTGACGCAAGCCGCAACGTTGCATCTTTCGACCAAACGAGTCGCTCTGCTTTGACGCTCATCGGTAGTCACGCAAATGGTGAGGGCGCGGCGCTGTTACTTCGCGCTAGACCCTGGCTTCGGATCGGCGGGCGCAGGCGACTTGACTTCGATTTTCTTCGGGGCTTCAGTCTTGGGCGTCTCTACCTTCGCTGCGTCTTCGAGCGCCCTGTCGCGTGAAGTCGACCAGCGTGCGAGGAAGATGGACGTTACGAGGACGAGGCCAGCGCAAATTCCCGTTGCGCGGGTGAGGATGTTGCCGGCGCCTTGTCCACCGAAGATCTGTTGTGCACCGCCTGAAAAGGCACTGAGCCCGCCGCCTCGACCCTGCTGGAGAAGGATCACGAGGACGAGAAACACGCAAATAAGGCAGTGAATTACGCTGATAAAGCTGTACATGCGGCTTGCTCTTCGGGGGTGCGGGCCTCGTGGATGAGATTGCGACGAGTAGCACGGGAGACCTTGGATCTCCAAGCGTTGGAGCGGTTGCCTATGGCGCGCGGCGTGGGCGAACAAAGGAACGTCCACGATACCCCGTCGGTTCACGAGAGGGCGCTCGGTTTGCGCGCGTTTTGCTGCCTTTCGCAGGCCAAAGCAATGGCGCACTTCTCGCACATCATGGGCGCATAGGAGCTTGGAATGCAATATGGGAACTTTCGTCCGGTCGACTCTGGTCCGCCGGCGCTGAGCGGGGTTTGTACTTCGAACGCCGAGTGGGTTTACGCCGCGCTCGATGCGGCGGAGGTCTCTGGGCTCAACGTGCGATACATGCGCGAGATGCTCAGTCCGTTCGCGACCGCTGCACGGATTCCGTGGACGTTTGCGCGCGCCGTTGGCGACTTGATCTACGAATCGTATGGCGAGAACGAGGCGATCGGCATCGTCGCTGCGGCGCATCGACCCCTAGACTCAGAAGGCTTCGCGGGATCACTCCTTTGCAACTGCCCAACGGTTGGTGATGCATTGTCGATGATCGTGCGTCTCTCGCCGTTGTTTCAAGATGCATTCGTCATGAAACTTGACGTTTCTCATGACGTCACCGCGATGCGTGTCATTGCGCGTCCGCAAGCGCTCAATTCGCGCGCGGCTTGCGAGTACCGATTTGGGTCGATCGTCGCGACACTGAGCACGCTCGCGCAGTGGCCGGTGAGGCCTCTTCGGGTTGAGGTGGGCGCGCAAGAGTACCCGCTTTCGTCGACTCATATTCGTGTTCTCGGCAGTAGCTTCCGCTTCGGCATGCCTGAGAGCCGACTCGTTTTCAGCAATACGGATTTGTTGCGCGTCGTTCGAGGCGCCAACCCGGAGGCGTTGCGCGCGCTTTCGGCGAACACCACGGCTCGTCTCGCGGGGCTTATGCCGGATGCGTCTTTTGCTGCGATTCTAAGGACCCGCATCTCAAGCATGTTTCGTCATGAAGGAGGGGCGTCACTTGAGAAGCTCTCAAATCGACTCGCGGTCCCATCGCGGACGCTCCAACGTCGATTTCAAGCGGCGGGGACTACCTTCAACCGTCTCGCGGTTGAGGCAAGACTCGAGCTCGCGCACGAGCTTATTTGTCTTACCGAACGATCGATTTACGCCGTTGCGCTCGAGTTAGGTTTCGAAAACCAAAGCGCGTTTACGCGAGCGTTCGTCCGATGGACGACGATCACGCCCACGAAGTACCGCGCGCTCTATCGCGACGGCGGCATGGTGGTGGCGGGGCGAGTTCTTGCGGCGGCCATGATGCGCGGCGGCGCCGAGCTAGACGCGTAAGCGGCATGGAATACCGATTCGCGTTTTGACGATGCTGCGGTGATCAGGTGTGGCGCGCCCGATTCGCGTCCGCCAACGTCTCATCGGCTCGAAACGAGTCCCTGTGCGGCGCGCGCGATTGCGCCAAACGTGCTGGCCTCTAGACTCGCTCCGCCCACAAGTGCCCCATCAACGTTGGGACACGCAAGAAGCGCCGCGGCGTTGTCGGCTTTCACGCTCCCGCCGTACAGAATGCGTGTTGTCATGCCTAGCCCCCTCCTTTCGAGTTGCGCGCGAATGGCCATGTGCACCTCTTCGGCCTCGTTTGGACCCGCGGTTTTGCCGGTGCCGATGGCCCACACGGGTTCGTACGCGATGACGGCATGGTGCGTAAGCAAGTTGACAAACGCACTCACTTGACGATTCACCACTGCGATCGTTTGGCCGGTCTCGCGTTCCGCAAGTGTTTCGCCGACGCACACGATGGGTTCGAGCCCTGCAGCAATCGCCACTCGAGTTCTTTCGGCGACGCTTGCGTCTGTTTCGCCAAAGTACTGCCTACGTTCGGAGTGACCGACGAGCACCCATGTGCAGCCGCTGTCCCGTAACATTGGAGCGCTGACCTCACCTGTAAAGGCGCCCTCGTTCTTCGGGTAGAAGTTCTGTGCGGCAATCGCGATGCTCGAGCCTTCGACCTCGTGCGCACACGCTGCAAGCACGGTGAAGGGTGGGGCGATCACCATGTCAACGTTCGGAACATCGCGCGCGACTTTTTTGAGCGCGCTCGCGAGTTCGACCCCTGCGAGGCCGCCCTTGTACATCTTCCAGTTTCCAGCGATGAGTGGTTTACGCGTGCTGTTCATCCTCGGAGGACCTCCACGCCAGGCAACTTGCGACCTTCGATGAGCTCGAGCGACGCGCCTCCCCCAGTCGAAATGTGGCTCATTTTCGCGGCGAGTCCGTCACCGGCTGCGTGTACTGCGGCCGCGCTATCGCCACCTCCCACAACGGTAAATGCGCTTGACGAAGCCATCGCGCGAGCGACGCCGAACGTGCCGTTTGAGAACGGTGCTCTTTCGAACAGACCCATCGGACCATTCCAAAAGATCGTCTTTGCCGATCCAAAGTGCTTGGAGAATCGCTCGATCGACTTCGGTCCAATATCAAGCGCCATCTTGCCTGAAGGGACGGCGTTGATGGCGACTACCTGGCCCTCTTCGGCTTGGGTGCTCGATGCGACGACGACGTCAATGGGAAGATCAACCTCCACCTTCGCCGCATCGGCTTTTTCGAGAATGGTACGGGCTAAGGCGAGCTTGTCTTCTTCGACCAGCGACGCCTGCATGTTGTGGCGCTTTGCGGCGAGGAACGTGTTGGCCATGGCGCCGCCAATGACGAGCGTGTCGCACACCTTGAGCAACGTTTCGACGACGGCGATTTTGTCGGACACTTTTGCGCCGCCAAGGATGGCAACGTATGGGCGCTCCGGTTGGCCGATCACCTTGCTGAGCGCCGCGATCTCCTTTTCGAGCAGGAAGCCACATCCGCGATCGCGAAAGAACTTCGCCATCCGATGAACGCTCGCATGCGCGCGGTGGACTGCACCGAACGCATCGTTGACGTAGACCTCGGCCATCTCCGAAAGCTTGAGCGCGAAAGCTTCGTCATCGGCTTCTTCCTCGGGGTGGAATCGCAAATTCTCAAGTAAACAAACTTGACCGGCGCGAAGGTCGAAGATGACTTTCTTCGCTGCGTCACCAAAGCAATCGTCTGGCATGTGCACTTCGGCATCGAGCAACTCAGCCAACCTGATGCCACACGCCTCGAGCGAGTACTTGCTGTTGTCCTTGCCGGGTTTGGGGCGTCCCATGTGGCTGCCCAAGATGACGCGCGATTCGCGTTCGAGTGCGTGCTTGATGGTCGGAAGTGCCTCACGAATCCGAAGGTCATCGGTGATGACGCCGTCTTCCATGGGGACGTTGAAGTCCACGCGAATGAACGTGCGCTTGTTGTCGATGGGAAGATCGCGAATGGTGCGGATGCCGTCGAGGAGATTGCTCACGGCGCGAAGGTACCGCTACGGCGGCAGGGTGGGAACCATGTCGACAAATCGTGGAAGGAGATGGTTCAATTTGGCGAACCCGGAGAGCCCAAGTCCATGCAACCTGCGAGCGCGAGCGTTGCGTTTTGAAAGCCGCCGCTCGCTTTTGGTGTCCCGACCATTTGGTAGGATTTTCCAGGCAAACTCCCAAATGTACCGTTGTAGGACACACGGGCGATGAGCGTCCCCGTGCCGGTGTGGAGCGACACCGAGTTTGATCCGCTGTTGGCGAGGGTGAGCCCGCCGTAGTAGCCGATTGGCTTCACGCACCCTTGAAAGGTCGCGGCGCTCCCCCGGCCGAGAAGTGCGTACGCTTTGGGTTGCAGTACAGACACGCCCGCAATTGTCCCGGAACTGCCGGACTGCGTCTTGAGGACGAGCCCGTCGACGGCGATTGGCGAATTTGTGGGATTGTGAATCTCGATCCACTCTCCAGTGGCATCCGAAAATTGATCAGGGTCTGCCATGAATTCGGTGATCAAGACTTGGTTCGCCGCGACGCTTGCGGCGGCGATTGTTGGATTCGGCGGCGTGACGAGCACGAGTGGCTCTGGGCCCGTGCCGGACACCGGTTGCGCGAGTGGATTGGGAAACGCCTGCTTTCCGGAGTGGCACGGCAATTCCGGAATGTAGACGTCACCATTGGCTTTCTTGGCTGGCTTGCCCCAATAGTTTCCCGCGAAAAACGGCAACGCATCGCAACTTGCAACCGGGGGTCCGTCGTAATACGTCGATTCAATCAAGACTCGTGGTCCGGGAACTCCGAGGTCAACGCCCCAGCCCGAAAATGGGATCCAGTCAGGATCGTCATCCATGACGAAGTTGTTGTCTCGAACAAACGATGTCGCATCGAACGTTCCAACCATCGAAAGGAGGCCGAACAACGGGGCCCGATCCTTTGGGACGAAACCATTTTGATGTGCGCCCGTGAAGTTGTTCTTCGAGATTTCGTAATGCGTATGGTCGCTCGTGATCACCGCGCCGTTGCGCCTGTTGTGCGCGATGTCGTTGTGCGCGAGAATCGGGCATGGGGTTTCGTAATTCGCCATGGGATCTCCGGTGTTTGGGCCAGACCCGTTGGCGTAGCCTCCGCTTAGTGCGCTAGTGCCGCACCCTTTGCCAATGCGCGGAGCGTCGGTGAATCGAAGACCCACGTTGTTGTTTCGGATGGTCGAATTGCGCACTTCGAAGAACGTGCTGCGATGGCTGACGATGCCGTCATCGAATGCTTCGACGGTCACGTGGTCGAGCGTTATTGTGCCGCCAAGTAGGTAGTCGATTCCGCAGACATCTTCCGACTTGAGGTGTTGAAAAAGGAATCCCGCTTTTGCAGCCTTGCCCGGATCGGATGTGCGCTTCATGCTGACGTCGGTCAGGGTTGCGTTTCCGCTTGAGTTGAACACCACGCCCGAAATCGTGTCCGCGATCGTTGCGTGTGAGATCTCCATGCTGCCGTCTTCGACGATGAAGCCATTCTTGAAGGTGATGGCCCGATAGACGCGCGTTGTGCGTTCGCCCTTGGCAACAAGGTTGCCCTTCACCTTGAACGAACCGGTAATCGTGGTGCCGGGTGCGATCGTGAGGTTTCCTTCGACTACCGGCGGACCCGCAAGGCTCGGCGTGATGACGACTTCGCAGGTGTTCCACGTTTGATCGCCCGAGAGGACTTGTGGCGTCGGCAAGTTGTAGCGCGATGGTGCGATCGTCAGCTTGCCAGCAGTGCACAGGTCGAGCGCCTCGTTGGTAGCGGTCGTCTGGTCGGTGCTCGATGGTCCGCATGCCCACGTGCCAAGAAGAACGAAGCGAACCAATCCGAACGATTTCATGAGTTGCCTCCTCGCAGCGAACCCCCCCCGCAACACGAGGCGTGCGCTTTCCGCAGGACGTGTAGCGTATGCGCGAGGCGTCAGCTTGTTCGGGCGCGCCAAAGCGGAACCCCCGCGCGCTTTCGACGCTCGGCACCACCAAGACGCGTGAGCAAAAGCGGCAACTCGACGTTCTCGAGTGCAACTCTTACGCTTCCTCGCTTCCTCGCTTCCTACATCTTCCGCGCGACCAGCTCCGCGAGCTCGATCATACGGTTCGAGAATCCCCACTCGTTGTCGTACCAGCTGAACACCTTGACGAAGCGGTCGCCCATCACTTGGGTGATCGTTGCATCGAAAATCGACGACAAGGGGTTGCCAATGTAGTCACTCGAGACGAGTTGCTCTTCGGTGTAGCCGAGGATGCCTTTGAGTGGACCATCAGCCGCTGCCTTCATGGCGGCGTGAACCGACTCTTTGGTGATCGGCCTTTCGGTCTCGAGTGTGAGGTCCACGATGCTGACGTCCATGGTCGGAACGCGCATCGCACAGCCGTCGAATTTGCCTTTGAGCGCTGGGATGACTTCTGCGAGCGCCTTTGCTGCGCCGGTTGACGAGGGGATCATGTTCTGCGCGGCGGCGCGAGCGCGTCGTAAATCGCCCTTACGATGGGGGATGTCGAGCACCGCTTGATCGTTCGTGTACGAGTGAATGGTCGTCATCAGACCTTGTTTGATACCGAACGAGTCGAGCAACACCTTGGCAACAGGGGCGAGGCAGTTGGTTGTGCAGGACCCGTTCGACAAGAGATGGTGCTTGCTCGGATCGTACTGCTCTGTGTTCACGCCGAGGACAATGGTGAGGTCGTGGTTTTTCGCAGGAGCGCTGATGATCACTTTCTTCGCGCCGGCAGCGAAGTGAGGTGCGCACTTCTCCTTATCGGTGAACAGCCCAGTGCACTCGAGCACCATGTCGGCGCCGAGGGCCTTCAAAGGTAACTTGCTGGGATCTTTTTCAGCCGTGATCTTCACGGGTCCTGATCCGAAGTCGATCGTGGAATCGTCAAGAAGCTTGGCGCGGACCGCCGGGCTACGATGCACCGTGTCGTGGTTGTAGAGATGTGCAAGCGTGTTCGCGTCGGTGAGATCGTTGATTGCAACCAGTTGGAGCCCACTGCGCTTGTGCTGTTCGAGCACGCGCACGAGGCACCGTCCGATGCGACCAAAACCGTTGATGGCGACCTTTACCGACATGTTTGTGCGCTCCTTATTTGGGTCCCGAAAGTACAGCCAACGTTCGTTTTGCCGCAACCCGAACGTTGTGGACCGCACTTTGTAGCCCTTGGCGGACATCCTTCCCACCACCCGCAGCCGCGTGCGTTCTGTCAGACTCAAGCTTAGCGTGAGGCGCCCGCTCAAGAGAGTGTCGGTTCAAATGGCTGTGTTGCGCTCAAAACAGGCTGCAAATGGGGTGGGCTCATGACGGCCGCTGCGTCTGCGCACACTTCATCCGTTGTAGCTCCTGGTGAAGTTCTCGCGGGTAAGTACCGTGTCGAGTCGGTCATCGGCGAAGGCGGTATGGGCATCGTCGTTTGCGCGGTACACATTCAGCTCGAACACCGAGTCGCGGTAAAGTTCCTTCGTCCGGATGTGTTGCGAGACGAACAGGCGACTGCCCGTTTCGCGCGGGAGGCGAAGGCCGCCGCGAAAATTCGTAGCGAGCACGTCGCGAGGGTTCTCGATGTCGGCGTTCTCGACAACGGTGCGCCCTACATGGTGATGGAGTACCTCGAGGGTATCGATCTCAAGCGCGCCGTACGTGAGAACGGCGTATTGCCAGCTGAAGAGGCCGCCCGTTACATACTGCAGGCATGCGAAGCAATCGCTGAAGCCCACGCAGCGGGCATCATCCATCGCGATCTCAAACCCGCGAACCTCTTTCTTGCAAATCGACCTGGCGGCGAGAATATAGTCAAGGTACTTGACTTTGGTATCTCAAGGGAACTCGGGGCAACGCTGCAGGGACTCACGCATTCGCACAGCCTCATGGGTACGCCGTATTACATGTCGCCTGAGCAGCTGATCTCGCCGAAAGAGGTCGACCCTAGGACTGACGTGTGGTCGCTCGGCATCATCCTCTTCGAGTTGCTCTCGGGTCTTCCTCCGTATGGCGGAGCCTCGCTGCCCGAGGTCGTCGCGTCAGTCCTTCGAGGCGCACCACCGTCCTCGCGCCTACCTGCGGGTGTGCCCGACTCGCTTCGCAAAGTGATCGACCGGTGTCTCACTCACTCTCTGAAGAGCCGGTACCAAAACGTAGCTGAACTGGTTGCAGATCTTGCGGAGGCGTCACCGAGTCAGGGGCAAGCGTCGAGCATTCGCATTCGTCACGTGCTGCACCTCTCGCTCAGCGGGGCAGCGTCCCGCGACGAAGCCGCGCTCGTATCGAGCAGTGACAAGGCGACACAAGATGGAGGCGCTCCGTCCATTGAAAGTAGCCCACCAGCGAAACTCATCGTCTCTGATGAAACCGTCGACTCGTGGCAAGCACCCTCGGTGTCGCGCCGTGGCGGCGTCACGCTTGGCAACAAGCGCAGATACAGTGTAGCGGCGGCTGCAGCTGTCATCGTAGGCATCGGCGTTTGGATAGGCGCGCGCGTTTCACATGAGCATCCGCCAAGTTCGACGAGCAGTGTCGCTCCGCCTTTGCCTATCGCGAAAGCGCAAGTGGCGCCTGTTGAGGTCAGCAAACCCGAGCCTTCAGCTGCCACGGTCCCTTCTGCATCCGCTGCGCCAGTGACTTCAGCTCGCCTCCGAAGCATGCCCGCGCGTGCACCGGCGGCTCCGTCGGTCGTTCCTTCGATCGGGCCAGCGAGTTCCGCGAGAGTTGCACCAAAAGAGGCGGTGCCCGCGCCCGCGAATCCGCTCGACATCCGCATCCAATAAGTACCGCCGGCCGAGGACTTCGTGGATAATCGCATCTATGCGCGGCTCTTGGCTCTTCGCACGCACGCTCGTCCGCATGGCATCGTGCTCGTTGATGCTCACGGAGTCCACATTTGCGAGCGACGGTCCGCACGCAGCAGCACCGTGTGGTCCGACGCCGTCGTCCCTTCGCGAGAGTCTCGGTGCGAGCGCCGGTGCTGAGTACGATTCGGCCAAATTGCTCTTCGAGAATGGTGACTACAGTGGAGCGATCAGCAAGTTTCAAGCTGCTTACGACAAGTCGCACGATCCCAGGCTCCTGTGGAACATCGCGGCGAGTCACAATCAGTTGAAGCACTACGCACGAACTCAGGAGTTCATGCGTCGTTACCTCGCCGAGGGGCGATGCGCGACGCATCCCGAAGATCGCGTGGCCGCAGAGAGCGCGATCGCCGCATCGGAAAATCTCATCTCAAATGTTACGTTTTTGGTCGCGCCTGATGGGGCCGACGTTTTTGTGGATGACGACGCGTAT
>JAHFDY010000213.1 GCA_023248735.1 Myxococcales bacterium | reverse complement strand
TCGCGTAATCGCGGGCGCGTTTCGCGTGGAAGTGCTGGACGGCCGGACCTACGGTCCCTCCTGCGCTGGGCCATAATATTCGCAAGGCTCACATTCTGACCCGCTCGGAGCCTTCCCACTCATCGCTTTTGCGGATGCACCGTGGGTTGGTGAGCGCGGTTCGCTTCGAATTGCCGGACGGCCGGACCTTCGGGAGCCTGCCCATTTATCGCTTCGCGGGGGCATTGCGCACTTGGGTTGAGGCTACCGTTCCACGGTGCCGTTGGCCGACACGCGGTAGAGGGACGGCAGCGTTGACGCGAGCCGGTCACGTGCGTCTTCGGGCACTTGCCAACGTGCCTTCATGAAACCGTCGGCGATGCGCGCGCGGATACGAACGCTCTCGTCGTCAAGGAGGAGCGGCATGAGAAGTTCAGCGACGCGTGGATCGCCCTGCGCAAGAAGTGCACTCGCGGCTGTAAACCTCGATTGCTCGCTTACATCTTCGAGAAACGGCGCGACGCGATCGACGATGCGCGGGTCTTTGTGCTCCTCGAACGCCCCGAGCAACTGAAGCTTCGGGTCGATGAACTTCGCGTACTCGGTGTCCCAGCGAGAGAGCCATTCGAGCAGCTCCGTCACGTACTCGTCCTCGTTGAGCATCGACCGCAAGAGCTTCATCGGCCACGCGAGACTGTCTGCTTTCGCCGCAAACGCACGGATGGAGTCGATGGCGTCGCGCCCTGCATTGAGGATGCCACGAAAGGCGAGTTCCTTCTCTTCCTGGTCGGAGATTGATGGATCGATCGCGAACGTGAACCGCCGAAGCAGAGCCTCTGCGGCATCGGCGGTCCCAAGGTCGGCAAGCGCCTGGAGGGCCTCCGTGCGTTCGTAGGTTTGCGCGCGCTTGTCGGCGGCGCGATCGGCCCACTTCGAGGCGCTGCCGCCTTTTTTGGCCGGTTCACCGCTCTTTGCCTTAAAGAAGTCGAACAATCCCACTTGAAAATCTCCGGACACGAACATGTGTCTGCGCGCGCTGAATCGCAACTGCTTCGCCTTCGTGGCGCTCGTTTTGTGCGGTCCGAGGAGCGAAAACCAGCGTGATCCTCAGCCGACTGGAACGGCAAGCAGCGTGACTTCGCTTCCGCGCACTTCGACCACATATCGCACGCGGCGCCCGTAGCTGGCGAGCGATTGCTCTTCCATCCCGCGAATCCGTGCGTCGAAGGACTGCTGGTCGATGTGCGCGGTGGGCTGGCCCAGCTGTTCCTTGGCAGCGAGGTATTCGCGATAGAGTTTCGCGAGATAGTCTTGGTCGGAGAGAGCCGTGAGCTGCGCACGCCGTGCGTCGTTGGTTCCGTCAACGCCCATGGCATCAGCGAAGTTCGCCGCCATCGGAGGCTTCGACGAACGTCCGTCGGCGTCTGTCGTGTCCTCGTCGACCCCCATGAGCTCGTTGAGAAGCTGATCGATTCTGAACGCTAGGCCACCGACCTCTGCGTGCTGCATTTGGAATCGTAAATCGTTTTGACCATTGAGGACCGCGAGCAAGCCCTCCTCGAGCTGACCGATCGGCGTGGAAATGTACCCGCCAAGAAGCCAGCCAGCGATGACCACCAGGAACAACCCGACACCTGCCGAAGCAAGCGCGGGCCATGCAAGCGCGCTTGGGTCACTCACAAGCGAAAGTGAGCGAGCCGATACGATGGCGGCGCGTCCGTCGCCAATCAGGCGAAGCGGTGCAACCGCGACGTAACTGCTCGTGAAGGGAGCGACGGACGCCTGGCCGTTTTGAAGCGCAGAGGTCACCAGCGGCTTTACCTCGGCTGACGACGTGCCCTTCAGCACATCGCCCAAATCGGCAACTAAGTTGACGTTGTCACCTGAGACGACCGCGATTCCAAGGCCGCCGCCTGTGATCGCATCACTCACGCGTGTGAGCTCATCGTTGAGTGGGCGCGCCGCTATGAGGAGACCGAGCACCTTGCCGGCTTTGCGAATCGACACGAAGCTCGCCAAGAATCGATCTTTGTCGAGCCAAAGTTCGGATGCCGCAACGCCCGATGCGAGTGACGCCTTAAGCGCAGGGTACCGGACCGCGAGATCTTCGCCCCTTTGCATGGTGGAAGCGTTGCGCCCAACGAGGCGGCCGGCCGCGTCGACGATAGCCACAAGGGTCGGAATTCCACGCGAAAATGCGGGTTGAACGCGCATCTCGCCGAAGACTTTGTCGGCTCGCGCTGTTGCGGCGTCGCCTCGTGCTTGAGGACTTCCGACGTCAAAAATATCAGCGAAGCCAGGGTCTTCGACTTTCACGGCGAGCCAACGCTCGGCCTCGAGACCGTCGAGTTCAAAGCGCGCAGCTGCGCCCTGGACGTCGTGTGTGGCCTCGGGAAGAAGCGCGTTGCGGTTTGACGCAACGCTGACGATGGCTGCGCGACAAAGCACGAAACCGAGCACGCCCACCACCGCCATGATCAGCGCATTGACAACGATAATCTTCAGTCGCATCGAGCCCTCGAGGTAAATCGATCGATGCGTGAACGCTATCATTCGGTCGGCAAAAGCGGCAACATGAGTGCGTGAGTAGCCCTCTCGACCTGGTGGTCTTCGACGAAGAGCGTTTGGACCAGCATGGGAGCGGTGGGCTTCATCCTGAGCGGCCGGAGCGACTCATCGCGGCAAGACGAGCGCTCGAAGGCAGGGATTTTGATCGCGTCGCCGGGCGCGAAGCGACGCATGACGAGCTTCAACGCGTTCACACGCAAGAGTACCTGGGCAGACTCGAGCTCATCCGCAATCAGCGCGGCTATCTTGATTCCGACACGTATTTCGTCGAACAGAGCGTGGATCTTGCGCGCCTCGCAGCGGGGGGATGTCTCGCGCTCACAGAG
The DNA here is from genome assembly GCA_023248735.1 of Myxococcales bacterium. Classification (GTDB taxonomy): domain Bacteria; phylum Myxococcota_A; class Polyangia; order Polyangiales; family Polyangiaceae; genus JAHFDX01. The sequence continues at coordinate 3,903 of JAHFDY010000213.1, read as the reverse complement.
CGCTCAATGGCCAGCAATGCGGTCGGCGTGGCGCTCGCACGCCCTCCCGGCCATCATGCGCGCCCGAATGGGGCGATGGGCTTTTGCCTGCTCAACAATGCTGCGCTGGCGGCCGCGCACGCGCGCGCACTGGGTGCCGAACGCGTATTTATCTTCGACTGGGACGTCCACCACGGAAACGGAACCGAGGAAGCATTTTTTTCGGATCCGCACGTTCTCTATTCGTCACTGCACCAATCACCTTTTTACCCGGGAACGGGTCATATGGGCGACGTGGGACGGCTGGATGGCACGGGCTTCAATATCAATGTTCCGCTGCTCGGCGGCTGTGGCGACGCAGAGTACCTCTCCGCGCTTGAGCGTGTCATCCTCCCCATTGCGACCGCGTTTGCGCCGGATTTCCTCATTATCAGCGCCGGATTCGATGCGTCGGCCCGCGATCCGCTCGGACAGATGATTCTCTCCGATGACTCGTTTGGATGGATGGCCGCCTCGCTCGTCACCGCCACGTTGCCATCGACGCACGGGCGCGCGCTCATGGTCCTCGAAGGCGGCTATGATCTCCAAGGCCTTGAGCTCGGTCTCCGAGCGGCCATCGACGGACTAACGCTCGCGCGTCAGGGCTTCAAGATGCCCGTGTCACGCAGCGACGCAACGATCGATCGCTGCGTCCGCAAATTGAGACCCTATTGGCCAGAACTTCGTTGAACTTTGGGGTGAGTGACGGGGATTGAACCCGCGACGACTGGTGCCACAAACCAGTGCTCTACCAACTGAGCTACACCCACCGTAGCGACGTAGAGATAAGCGCCGTCGAAGAACGAGGCAAGTGAAATTCGGGCCTCAAATGCGCGTACGCCGACTTCAAGCGCTTCACGTCCCGTCGGCTGATCGGGCGCAGTTCTCGAATTTCAGTTCGCCGAAGAACTTGCACGCCGCCACTTCGTTTCCGACGCGCCGGCCCGACGTATCGGCCGCCTTCGCGCAGTCAACGTGCCCCCAAACGCGACCTTCGGCGATGCCCATGTTGGGGTTGGAGGAGTAGTCGATCGTGCAATCGCTCTGGAAAAACGAACCGTAGGCGCCCTTTTGGAAGGTTGCGGAGACCTTCTCGGCTTTTCCGCCAGCGAGTGTTCCGATGATCTGCACGGTGCCGCCATTGTCGCCCTTGATTGACGCACGCGCCTCGACGTCAAAACCACCGGCCTTGAGCGGAGCGACTCGGCAGTAAACGGTTACCACGGCGCCATTCTGGGATTCTGCGTCTTTGACCGACTTCGACGAAGTGCCGATGTCGATCCAATCCGAAGGGTTCGTTGGGCAGAGCGTCTCACCACCGACTGCGAAGTCAGAGTTTGAGGCAACAAATGCCTGCGCCGGAGGGGTCGGCTCACCCCCGCAAGCCGCAATGGCGGCAAACACAAACAGGAAACCGCCGAGACCCGCAAACGACGCGCGACGCTTTGCCAACATGCTCCCAAGCATAATCGGCTGTAGGTGCAAAGGCGAGCGCCGAAGATGCCTCTTTTTCCTTGAACTGGGTGACGGTCTCAGGTTGCAGCGCGTGCCGCCTTTAGGCCGCCCTCGAGGTCCGCCTGCAAATCAGAGAGTGCTTCGATGCCGACGCTGAGACGAACGAAACCGTCGTTGATGCCCAGCGCAGCTCGCTGAGCCGGAGGGATGCTCGCGTGGGTCATGATCGCGGGGTGCTCTGCGAGCGACTCAACCCCCCCGAGGCTCTCAGCGCAAACGAAGAGCCGCAGCGCCCCAAGAAATGCAGCGGCTGCCGGGAGGCCACCGCGAAGCTCGAGGGAAATCATGCCCCCGGGACCCTTCATCTGCTTTTTCGCGAGTGCGTATTGAGGGTGTGTCGCGAGACCCGGATAGTAAACGTGATTGACTTCTGGACGCGAACCAAGCCACTCGGCGAGGTGCCTCGCACTCAACACGTGACGTTCCATGCGCACGCCAAGGGTCTTCAGGCCTCGCAGGAGCATGTAGCAATCGAAAGGACTCGGCACCGCGCCGACGGCCTTTTGTAGGAAATGTAACTTCTCAGCGAGTGTTTCATCACTCGTCATGGCGGCCCCACCAACCATGTCGGAATGGCCATTTAGGTACTTTGTCGTCGAGTGCACGACCAAGTGCGCACCAAGGGAAAGTGGCAGCTGCAACATTGGCGTCGCAAACGTGTTGTCGACCGCGAGGAGAATCCCCTTTTCGCGCGCAAACGTCGCAATCGCCGCGATGTCGAACACCTTGAGCATCGGGTTCGATGGAGTCTCGAGCCAAATGAGGCGCGTGTTTGGCCTCATCGCTTCGCGTACGTGCTTCACGTCCGTCATATCGATTGACGTCGACTGCAGGCCAAACTGTTTCAGCACCTTGTCAAAGATGCGAAACGTACCGCCGTACACGTCATCGCCAACGAGTACGTGGTCGCCAGCGTTGAGCGCGAGAAGAACCGCGGTGGTGGCCGCGCATCCGCTTCCGAAGGCGACACAGTGTGTTGCACCTTCGAGCGCCGCAAGACACTTTTCGAGCGCGTCGCGCGTGGGATTACCCGCGCGTGAATAATCGTAACCGCGATGGTTACCTGGTCCATCTTGAGCGAACGTTGACGAGAGAACGATCGGTGTCATCACAGCACCGTGCGAAGCGTCGGGCTCTTGGCCGGCGTGGATGCACAGCGTGTCGAGGTGGTCAGACATGGCTCTCCTCGTAGCACGGCGCAAACGCCTCAGACCAGGTCTGGCTGGAACCCGGTGCTAGGACGCATCCAACTCGGGCGCGCGGGGCTCATCGCCAAAAGTCGCGAGCAGCATCTTCACTTCGTGACCCACTTCGTATTCGGGGTTGGTCGCGAGGAACGCGTCGAGGTAGCGGCGTGCAGCCACAAGATCGCCACGTGCGTAGTACACGAGTCCAACGGCGTGGAGCGCATCGCCGTCGCCTGGCGCTTGGCTGAGCGCTTCCATTCCTTCGCGGAGCGCGTCGCGATGTTCACCGAGAGAGCGCATCACGTGACACATCGCAACCCGTGCTCCAAGGTGCGTTGGCGCGTGGTTGAGGCACGCCCTATACGCGTCGCGCGCCGCGGCCAACTCGCCTACCTCGAAGAGAGCAACGCCGAGAAAGTAGAACGCGTAGGGGTTCTTGTTGTTCGCCTTGATAACGTCGCGCAGGTTCTCCAGAGCGTCGTGGTAGCGCTCTTCGTGCAACAATTCGGTTGCTTCTTCGACTGCGTCCCAATGTGACGCATCGGTGTTTTCTTCAACCATCCCGGTCCGATAGCACAACTTCGTTCGGCGGACAGGGCCGCGCCGCGTAGCCCAATTTGCACGTGATCGCACGTTCGCAGCCTCATCCCACACAGTGATGACGCGCCGCACTAAAGTGAGTCTCGCGCTGCTTTCTGGCTCGTCATCGAAACGTCATGGTCTAGTGAATAAGGATGTTTCACGCGGCACTCACTGCGCGGGACCGACTTGAAGAAGTCCTCGGCACCGAAGCGTTAGCCACCTTGCGAGAGGTGTCGCTCATGCCGCGTGACATTGCGCCGCAGCTTCCGTCGATCAACCAAGGCGATGACGTGGTCGTTCTCGTGCACGGGTTTCTCGCGAGCGCTGGCGTGTTTCGACCGATGCGCGCGCGTCTTGAGCAAGAGCTCGGCGCGCGCGTGGCGACATTCTCCCATGCGCCCGGCGCACGCGTCGTCACCATCGCACAGAACCTTCGGCGCCTCATGGATCGCATCCCGACTGGCGCGCACGTGCACCTCATTGGCCACAGCCTGGGTGGCGTCGTTTCTCGCTACTATGTTCAAGAGCTCGGCGGTCATCGCCGGGTTACGCAAACGATTTCGCTCGCGAGTCCGTTCGGTGGAGCCCAGGTCGCGCTGCC